>JAGMCF010000146.1 GCA_023129415.1 Candidatus Cloacimonadota bacterium | reverse complement strand
CCCGTTCTCCGTAGTTACTACGAAGGGTGAACCAAAAACTACACGAATATTATTGATAAGATACTAAATTATTACATACTCAGAGCATTTCACATAACGTTTTGCGTGTTTGCGAAGTGCCGACTTATCGGGATTTAGTGAAGCGTCGCAAACACGTTGTTAGGCGATGGGCGAGTTGCGTTATGCAATATTGTGTGTCATTTTATTTCACTGTCAATTCAACAATTATCAAAGGTTCCTTTCTTATTTCAAAGTCAAATATTTGGTTAGGACCTACGGATCCGTGTCGATTTGGCCCTGCTGGCGGTTTGATTCTGGGGCGGTGGGGTATTCTCCGTGCTCTCCTGTTAAGTATAAATTCTAATGCTGGGAGATTGGATATTTCAATGGAACTCTTTTTATCAATATTAAACCTATCACCAATTAATTTGTTTACCATTTCAATTTCATTTTCGTATGCAATCATGAAAATCTTTTTACCTGACCATTGGTTTAAATCTTCGATTAATTGGTTCTTAAACTCGTTTCCATGCAATGAGTTGTAAACTTTTGATGCATATTCATTTCTCATTGGTTTCATTGGCCTTTTGCCTGTCAGAGCATCTGCTTTTGAAAGTATTGAAATATCAATAAGTTTCCATTTGTCATATAAATCAAGATTTTGACAAATCCCTTCATAGGTAATAATGATGCTCCCAGCTTCTGTATTTCTTTCAACAGCCTTTGTTATATCTGCTAGAACGCTATTCCGCACATACAAAGGTTTTACAGCCCGTAAGGAACCAAGCACTCCCCAAGGTAATGAAGCAAGAAGAGCAATTGATAGAAAAGCAATTTGATATTTTCTCTTTAAATGGCTAATAAAGTAAACTGACACCAAAGTGTAAACTGGAAAAGTCGGCAGTAGAAATCGCATTGATTGTGGATCGGGCGACCAGGAATAAGCCATATAAGTGAATGTCAGTATCACTACAGATGATAGAAAATAAACGGCAATAGACTTAGTATCTGAGTTTTTTAAAAGCTTGATGAAACCGCCAATACTAAACAATAACAATACTCCCATCCCAGCAGTTGCAAGCATTACAAGAAATGGGATGAAATGCTCAATTAAATAATTGATACCGAATAATGCCTGAGTATTGGCCAAACTATAACTTGTTATCCAAAATTTACCAAACGCTATATGATTTCGCATGGCTAACGGAATAAGAGGTATTAATATACCAATGACAAATGAAATACATGTTCTTAGAGATATTTTCTTTGTATAAAATAGCCAAAAAATGTATGCACCAAAAACAATACAGAGAACAAATTCCGCATAACGAATTGTGGGAACTATACCTATTGCTACTCCTGAGATAATTGCATAAACATAATTGTCTGTCTTAATTGCTTTTATTAAGAATAGCAAAGCTATGAGAAAAAAGAAGATTAATGAAGTATGCGAATCGCCAAATAATGCGTGTTCGTTGTAGAAAGGGTTTATTGCAAGGAAAAATGTTGCCGCCAAAGACCAATTATTTGAAAGCCAATTTTTACATAGAAAGAAAAAAATCAACAGACTGATTGACGCCAATATCAGATTTATCAAGAAAGTCGAATTTGCTCCAAATAGTTTATAAGCGATAGCTATTAGAAAGGGGAATCCAGGCGGGAAAGTTGTATAATATTTCTGTCCATCATGGCTGTGCCAATGGGGACCAATGTATTGAAGATTGTTTTCTGGTATAAAAAAAGTTTGTCCATGTGTTGCAATTATTTTTCCCTGTGTAAAATATCCTTGTGCATCGGGGGTAGAAATAGCAGGAGCAAAAAACCTAAGTAAAAAAAACAAGTGAAATGCACACAATCCTAATATAACTAATATTACAGACCGAGTAGGAATATCTTTTATTATCATTTTCATTACTTCCAATTAGATATTTCCCCTGAAACGCAACTCGCCTTTCGCCTATTTTTTATCCCGAAACTTCGGGATTGTTGTAGGGCATTATTATCTGTTTCAAATACTACAAGCTTTCTAATATTTTTTTTAGATTTTCTCCCTCTTCCTTTACATGATGGTAATGCATTTCAAGTTTAGGCTCCATTTCTTTTTTAAAATATTTTAGATAAAATTCACCGGCTCTTAAATAGCTTCTGGCTGTAAAAACAGATATCGAACTTTTAGGTTCTATTGACCATTCAAACCAAGGAGCAACGAATGATACAGGAAATGAATATTTGAAAACAATTTTTCTGTTTGGAATAACTTCTCCAACAGTTCCCTTTAATTCAAATACTTTTCCCCTAACTATTTCTTTACCGTACCAACCGGAACCCGATTCCATTGGTTTTCCTTTTGTCCATCTGAATTCAACATGGTCTTGGGGATGCCAGGATCTATAATTCTTTTCAAGATTAATAAAAAATTCCCAAATTTTTTCAGGTGTTGTTTTTATTTCTATTGAGTCAGTTAGGATTATTGGTTTAAATAATTTCATATCTTTTCCTTTTTAAAATTTAATATCTGCTAACATTTTTCTTTAATCCATTTTTTAAAAATAAAACCAACAACAGCGCCATAAGCCAAAAAGCCGCCAAGAGTATAGATATTCCAGAATAATTGGTTTTTAGTTGCGACAGATTCGTACATTAAAGGATGAGAAATATCCCAAAGCGAAATAATTAACCACAGTAGAAAACCAAATAACAAACCTTTAAGAGCGCCTGCAAAATTCATATACCTTACTAATCTCGAGTATATTAAAGTAAATATAATACCAAAAAAACCACCAATAACTAATTTGGTCCAAAAGAAATAAAAGGCATTAATCTGATCAGGTTCAAACTTACCTTCCGGAACCATTTGTGGACCATAGACTATCCTTGATGCAATAGCACCGCTTAAAAACAATGCAATACCCATAATAAGACCTGAAATAAAACCTACCAGAAGAACTTTTTTTATTTTCATTGTTTTAATCATTTTATATGATTTATTTTCGTTCTTTAATATAATAGTTTTTTGTTTTGATAATCAAAATAATCGTAAGTAATAATATTCCAACTATTGCCATTATTATATATGATGACTTTAGAGGTAATTTCATAAAAATGTCCTTTTCTAATTTAGGAAAATCTAATAATTCAATGATGTTAATATATTGATAGTTAATCAAAGTCGTAATGGTTGATATGCTCATTACAATGAAAAATGTTATTGATAATATCCATGTCCAGAATTTTCTTTTAAGTAATCCATATATTAATAGAAACATGAGTAAAATACATAAATCATAAAAAAGAAGACCTTTAAAATCAATTAAGAACGTACCAAAAAAAGGAAATATTCCCTTATAAAATAGCATAATATGGAATATCATAATGTAAAGGATATATACCAGAAGTAATAAGTAACCATTCATTGGTATATTTCGAATTTCAGCATCAGAATAATTTTTATTTTTAAATAATTCCTTAACATTCTTCTGATTATAAAAAGAAAGTAGCAATCCCGGAATTATAACAATAAATAATAATATAATAAATGCTGAAAAAAAGATTGGATATTTAACCTCAATTTCCTTCATTGATAACAAGGGCAAAAAAAACATCATAATTGGCAATCCAAATATTATCCAAAACCAGATACAACTTTTTGACAATTTTAATGCCCAGTCTTTTAATTTTAAATGTCCATATCCTATTGTGATAAATATAAATGCAATGAAATAGTAACCAATTATTTGAGCAAAGATTAATCCATATAAAAATGAACCTACTCCAAATCCATCATAGTAAAATCTTCCACCCTCTGAGAATAAGTAAAAACTATATATTTCTAAGGGGGCAATTCCAAGTGAAAACAAACCAATTGCTAATTGAAGTATGCCGAGAATTTTAATTAATAAACCGGCTTTGGCTTTGCTTATAAATTCTGTATTCATATCATTTTTAATATCTGTTTCTTTAATTTGGGAAATGCCCTACAACGGTTGGTATATGGTTTTGTGGCGGTTTTAGAAGCTAAAATCTTTCAACTTACACCGAAGTTCAGCTGTTACTAATTCGCTCATATTTAGCACTTCACCCGCCATAAACAATATACATTGTTACCTTGCGTTTTAATTATTATCATTCTCGAATTTTATCTGTTTTATATTTTTTTGTTCCAATTCCGAAATAAAGCAAGGATGCAATTATTATGGTTAGCATAAAAATGCTTTTCCACCAATCCAATCCGGATAAGTCAGAAATATCCTTTGCTTTCGTCAAAACATCAACAGTTCCCCCAATCCACCAAAACGGAAAACATATCAACCAATGATTTGCAATTCTAAAAATTGAGATAAATACCAATCCTACAAAAAATAGCTTTATAAATTCAGGTTGAAACCCTGCGTGATGAAGACTATAAAACAAAGCAGAAAGGATTATGGCAGGTATAATTCCAAAGGCTTTTTCAAAACTGTACCTTAAAAATACAGCAAAGAAAATAACTTCATAAATATTCGCTACTACAATATAAGATGCCGGTTTAAATGATTGTTTTGAAAATTGAGAAAACAGTGCATTGTTTTCAGTCCAAAATTGAAGTAATAATAATCCGGCAATTCCTATACTAATCAATATGTATATGAATGGTTTATTAAAGCGTAAACCTGCTTCTTTCAGTTCATCATTTTTAGTCATTATGTAGATAGGAATAATAATTCCGATAATGCTAATCTGAAAAATAATTCTAAATACCCAATGTGCCCAATTTGTTGGGAAATAATTCAGTAATACACTAAACAATATTGATAATATCCCTAATCCAAATGCTATAAAAGTATTTTGATTTGGGTTAAACTTTGGCTTTATAACGTCTATTATTTTCATCTCTCATTTCTGTTTTTCTAATGCAAGGTAACGTTAAGTATATGAAAAGTAAGCGATTTCGTACCAATTCACTATCAATTTACACATAGGTTGAAGCGGGCTACAAACCTTGAATTTACTCCTATCTCGCCTATTTTTTATATGCAATGTTATAGGTCTGTTTGCCCGATTTTTTATTTTTTTGCGCGATTCTTTTATTCTTCTTTTATCCGGTTTCTATTAATTATTGTAAGAAAGACACATTACCATTACAGATGATGTAGATTTATTCAAATGTAGGCATACTTCTCTCCATCTTCTTTTAATATTTTTTTACTAATTGTTCGGAATCGTCCAGCACGCACAATCACTAAAGTTAAACTGCCTTTCCTCAACGGTTATTTCATAAGCCACGAGTAGAGGATATGACAATCTCTGCCAGACGCGCTTCCATTTCACGCATCACTGGTGTTGTGTCATCCACTATGCCAATATCCGTGTTGATCTGGAAAGCAATGGCGATCCTATAGTCTGGGTAGTAGCGAAGGCTGGAACTGTACCCTGGTATCCATCCGCCATGACCGCAAACCGGGCCAAATGGGCCTGTGCGATAAACCGCAACCCCTGCTCCATATAGGATGTCGTCCGTATCTGGGTTAATTGGGATAGAATTCAAAATCTCGTCCAGATAGGAGTCAGACATCGCATCCCCCCCCCGAAAAGCGCCGACCCCCAGCGAGCTAGATCGAGTGAATTACTCACCAGACCTCCGCCAGTCCATTCGAAACCAGGATGCCACACCATCTCACCATCTGCTGCGGTAGTTTTTCGGGGAAACCCAAAATCGTTATCTGCCGCCATGTATCCAGCAGTGAGCCCCGGCAGAAAACGGCGGTCAGCCGGGGTGGTCAATGTCAGATCGAGAGGTATCAGGAAACGCTCCTTGATCTCATTGTAGTAACTTCTTCCAGTGGCTTTTTCAATCACAAGCCCGATCAGTATGTACCCAGTGTCTGTGTAGGCCCAATCCTTGCCAACCTCGAAAAGGGGTGTAAGGTCCAGAACAAATTCGATCAGTGCTTCAGGTGGAAATGGATTGTCTTTCTCGCGCCATTTGTGAGAGACCTCGGTGGCAAAGCTCTCCAGATGCACATGGTCCGGCAATCCAGAACTGTGGGTCAAAAGGTGGCGTAAAGTGATTACATCGTAATTAGGCAACCGGGAAAACCACCGACGGTCTCCGAGCCATCGCGACACAGGGATATCAAGATCCAGTACGCCCTCGCGCGCAAGTGCTACCGCTGTAGCCCCAACAAAGGTTTTTCCAATACTTGCTGAAAGCATGCGCGACTCTGCCGTCATAGGTGTTCCGGCTTCTACATCAGCAACCCCGGTTGCGGCAACACCGGATGTACCGTCCTGTAACACAAAAGCAGCTGTTGCTCCAGGGAAGCCATACTCCTTTTGAAAGGCATCAAGTGCTGATTGAAAATCTTTCGCCAGTTTAGAAGTCTCTACAGTACTCTGATTCAGCTGAGAGATTTTAAGTAGTGAAAAAAGTCCTATCAGTATCAGCAGGAACAGGAAGATGATCAGAATCACAGTTCGAATTTTTAATCCCGGAAGACGGTTAAAAATGGTTTTACCTTGTGTTTGCATCTAAGTTTAATCATTCCTGTGCAAAATATCAAGAGGCTTTCCCTGTATCGCTTCCAAACTAACACTACCCTCAGCCAGTGGAATAACCTCTGTGATAGCACCTTCTTTATTGAACATTGTTTTTCGGTTGAACCAGACAACCAGAACAGCAACAACCATGAACAGGTATATGTCATAAGGTTGTGCATCTGGCCAGATTGGATTGTTGCACTGAAAATGGAACAATGCAGGGAGCAGGATGCTACCGCGCGATTTATTAAATAATGCGGTTACGATTACGCTTAACGCAATGGAGCCGAAAAAAAACGGGGTGAATGACCAGGCACTTTGCTGCGTCCCACTCAACAGGAACGCAGGTAGGTGCCAGAAGCCCCATATAATACCAAGAATCAGCGCGGCCCAGATGGGCGCTAACTTCCGTTGCAGCAGAGGCAGAGCCAGCCCCCGCCAGCCGAACTCCTCTATGGGCCCTTTGATCGCCGTTAATACCAATGCCACAATAAGTGACTGAAATGAGGAAAACGGAAACGGTTCAGTGAAAAGGTTGCCTTTTAACGCAGACCCACCGATAAAAATCAGCGGAATGCCGATAATTAAAAAGGCATACCAGGACAGAGAGCACCGCCAGAGCAATAACCTGCCAAGATAACGCCGTAAGCCCCCAATGCCGGCGTTGTAGATGACGACAATGAAAGCGGCAATCGCAGGTGCATACACCGCCAAAAAGAAGAGCGGATGTTGACCGGTTAATTCACCAAATATCCCGGTCATTTTGTCCGGGAGAAAAATGAATAGAGCCAAGATTCCCCACGCCAAGCCGAAAGCAATAAGCAGAAATGGCACCAGGGAGAGGAAAGTAAGGTGACATCTGTCAGTGTCTGATGAGTCTGTTATCATGATCGGTTCTCCTATAAATCTTTTCTAAATATATCTTTTAAAAACTACTATTGTACACAAAACTTGTTTCTGTGAAGAAGCAGAAACATTTCTTTCCTTTGAAAGGTAAGTACCAAATTCCAGTTTTGTAGAATTTCCTCCCTTTACTCGCGCATATCTTTGTCTTTCAGAACCGGGCAAATTGCCTATAATGATTTGCGTGCACCACGATTCATCCTGCTATTCTTCTTGCTGATTGTGGGTACGTTTGTTAGGCACATTTCCTTTGTTTCACCATACTATGCAACTTTATGATTGCTTAAATATTTTTTATTTCCGTGATAAGTAAATTCCGTTCTCATATTTTTATTATTTCTCTAACCGCTGGTTGGATTTTTGGCAATAATCATTCATTATTCTCTTTTGATAATAGCTTCTTAATTTCTCTATCAAAATCAGAAATATAATTCTTATCTTGAGTAACTCTATATTTTTCATATTCGCTCTCAGCTTTAAGTCTTGCTTCTAACATCGAAATTTTACCAAGGTTTGTAAGTATTGGAGAGTCGGAAAGTTCTAAAAATTTTATAAGAAACTCTTGCCAGTCTTTCATATTCATTACTTTTCTATTCATTGCTCTGCTTTCTGCCAAATCAAGATAAGCAGTTACAATACGTTCTAAGTTTTTAATATGTTCTTCGTTTAAATAGTTTTTGGCAATACTTACATAGCTTTTTAATATTTTCCCTTCGGGAGTTTGTTTCCAAGTTTTGAGTCCCATAAATACTTTTTTAGCATCAGCTTCTGTGTAGATAATTTCGGAAGCAGTTTTGCCTATTATTGCCCAATGCAGTTTGTTTTGAACAGTTGCAAAGAAATGTTTTGTTATTTCGGCTTTGGTATCGTAGTCGGCAGAAAGTGCATAAATATCTGTTATTTTCTGATACAATCTTCTCTCACTTAAACGGATTTCTCTAACTCGTTCAAGCATTTCTTCAAAGTAATCTATACCAAAGTGTTTTATCTGTTTGAGCCTTTCATCATCCAATGCAAAACCTTTGATGATATATTCGTGCAGAATTTCTGTTGCCCATTTTCTGAACTCTGTTGCTCTGTGCGAATTTACACGATATCCTACAGCAGTAATAGTTTTTAGATTGTAATATTTAACTTCTTTTTCTTGTGTTTTACCTTTAATAGCACCGTGCTTTGTGGTATGTCGGAAATACCGACATACTGAATATTCATCAAGTTCACCTTCTGAAAATATGTTCTTAAGATGCTCTGTAATTGTAGTTCTGCCTTTTTCAAACAGTTCGGCAATTAATTTTTGAGTAAGCCAAAGCGTTTCATCCTTAAAAAATACATCAATATTTACTTTGCCGTTTTGGGTTTGGAAAATTACAAAGTTTGAGAATAATTGTAACTCAGAACTTATATTTGCTTTCTTTTTCTTACTCATTGTTTTGTTCCTCTTTGCTTAATAATTTACATCTTCCGAAATGTACTTAATCCAAATCTTTAATTCCTTCTCCTATCAAATAACCATCAAATATAGAATTCTTTATAATTCAACAAGTTATGATTTCACGTAATGGTTTTACCCATAATCTGTCAAATAAGATATTCACCACATTGTTTAAATTTGGATTACTTCATTAAAATTACTTCAGTCTTCGTAATATTTTTCTATGTGCCTAATGGTTGGCGGATAAAAGAAGTTGCTAAAGGCAATTTGGGAAAATATAGGATTTCACTTTTATCCGCTGTTATCTGAAGTCGCCGTAAAATATTCTTCAAATCAAATATACCATATCAATATCTATCTGACCAACCACCATTTATGCGCCATTCTGGAGGTTCTGAAATTTCACCCCAATACTCAGTAATTTTAATTATATAATTCCCTTTAAATTCAAAGAATGAAGTTGCATAAAGACTTTGCGAATTCTCTACCGAGGTTACTTTCACTACGGATATCACAATCTCATTGATAGAAATCAGTTTTTCTAATATTATCTTCCAAGTTCCAGGGTAATTCTTTTGAGTCAAAATAAAGTTATCACGTCCTTTAAAAATTTCTTGAGTATTTGGCCAAATCACTTTCGCATTTGTATCCATAAAAGTTCCAGCTAAATCAAAATTATATTCATCAAATGCTTTCCAATATTGTTCAACAATTTTTTCTTTTGTTTTCATGTTCGACACCTCAACGTATTATAATTTAAATAGATTTTAGGCGATTTCATATAATGTATGTATCCCCGAACTCAAGTTCGGGGATATTCCCGAACTTGGGAGTGTATACGAACTTTTTGATGTAATTCCAAAACTATAAAAAAAACGATAAATTAGAGAAAGGTGTCAAGAAAAAATGAAAAGGTTACTTGAGAAGCAACATTAGAAACATTGAAAGTGTTAGTATCTAATCAATAATATTCGTGTAATTTTGGGCAGAAAATTATTATTCTTTCTGTAATCCCTTTTATTAAGACTAATTAAATGACTAATTACTCCCGATCTATCGGGACTAATTTTCACCCTTCGCAGTAGCAGTACTACTGCTACGGAGAACGGGTCTAATAAAATTCTTAATATCAAATGATCAAATGACAAATATAAAAAGATTTATTGCTGAAGAATCTGACTCCACGGACGCGGGGGTGGCATGATTGGAAATTTGGGCTTTGAAATTTTATTTGACATTAGTCCCGACTTGTCGGGAAGAAATTTTTGGGTTTATCACAAATTAATATTTTTCTTTTTTGGTTCTGCCTGCCCTGTTAAATTTTCTTTTCTATTTAACTGGGGGCTTGTCCAGGTTAGGTAAAGTAGTTTGACTTTTTTTTGGAGTTATTGATTCATCTATTTTTTCAACCATATCGACCCTTTAATAGTTTCAATATCTAATTAAATCAAATGTTTTTCTTCCTGAAAATTTTATTTATATCCTGCCCGATCATAAACAAACAGGGAATTAAAAGGAGTGTTAGGGGAGTCGCAAAAACCAAGCCCCAACCCATTGCCAGTGCCATCGGAGCCATAAAAAGCGCAGACCCACCGAGTCCGTATGCCAAAGGTAAAAGTGCGGCAACAGTGGTTAAGGTAGTCATTACTATAGCTCTCAAACGGTCTGCTGTGCTTTCGGAAACAAGTTTTTTTACATTCTCGCCAGGTCTTAGTTTTCGCTGCTCATTTATATGATTTACTAAAACCAGCGAATCATTTACAACAACTCCTGAAAGTCCAATAATTCCCATAATTCCCAAAAAACTGAAAGGTTCTTGATGTAAAGCAAAAGCTATTATTACACCTGCTATCCCAAAAGGAATTGCAAACATAACAAGAAATGGCTGAGTAACTGAGTTAAATAACAGAACTAATAAAAAATAAATAGCTATTATTGCTATTATTAAAGTTCTGAATAATCCTGCCATAGACTCTTCAGTTTCCACAAGTTCACCACCAAGGTTTATCTGCATTCCGGGCCAGTCTCTATCCAGATCAAATTGTGCTTGAACAAGCTGTGTAACTTCAAGAGGAGTAATTGCATCCTGCTCGATATCTGCTTCTATAGTAATCGTTCTTTCTCCATCATAATGCCGAAAATCTGATGGACCGGGACCAGTTTTCAATTTCGCAACCTGTTTTAATGGGATAAGTCTTCCTTGTCGATTGGGAATAAGAATTTCCGTCAGATAATCAAGTTGTTTCCGAGCTTTTTCTGAAACAATTACACGGAAATCAACATCTTCGTCACCATAACGAACACTGGTTATTATCTGTCCATCATAAGCAATTCGAACATTCTGTGCAACATCTGCGACTGTTAATCCCAATCTTGAAAGTTTATCATAATTTATGATAATTTCAACCTGATCTTTTCCACTTTTATCATCTCTCATTATGTCTTTAACACCCTCAATAGTCTTCAGAAAAGCTACAACTGAATAAGTAAGAGCTGTTCTCATTTCATCATTATTGCCGGATATTCGAAGGTTTATAGGTTTACCAACAGGTGGTCCTCCGGATTCTATAGAGTAATTTATCTCATAAAAACCTTCCAGTTGATCAGTTTTTGCGCGCAGATCATCTACAATTTGATCTGCATTCCTTTCTCTTTCCGTATAGGGAGTCAGGTTTATTATCAGCGCTGCGTAATTTTCACTTTCCGCATTGATCATTACATTGGTTCCAATCCTGGTAACATAAGAAGCTAATTCTTCTTTAGGTAATTCAGCAATAAAATGTTCAATTTCTTTTAGTTTCTCAGATGTAGTTCTTAAAGGAGTTCCAGTCGGTAATTCTACCAATATATAGAATTCTGATGCAGTGGCTGAAGGGAACATAATGAGTTTCATATAATTTCCTGCATACCAGATAGAACCCACTAAAACAATTATGAACAATAGAACGAAAAGATATCTTAATTTCAGAAGTCGGAATAATATCTTTTGATATCGATTTCTCACAGCATAAAACCAATTTTGTTTGATTTTCTTTTTTTTCTTTGTTCGCAAACCGGGAATTAAATGTGCAGGTAATGCCACAGTCGCTTCAATTAATGAAAGAAATAAAGCTAAACTTATTGCAAGTGGAATTGGAACTATAAATTTTCCAAAAACTCCCGGCATAAAAAACATTGGAGCAAAAACCAGAAATGTAGTTAAAACAGTAGTTACTACCGGTTTATAAACTTCTCTGATTCCGTTTACAGCTGCATCTAACGGTTCATCACCCATTTCCCGTCGTCTCATAACATTTTCCGCAATTATTATTGAATCATCAACAATTATTCCGATAACAAGGATCATCCCACTTAAAGTTATCGTATCCAGGAAACCACCAAATAATGGCAGCAGGAAAATTGTTCCTAAAAAAGCTACCGGGATTCCCATTGCAACCCAGAAAGCAGTTCTGAAATTAAGAAAGATTGGAAGCAGGATTATCACCAGAAGAAGACCTATCCAACCATTATTTAAAACTACTTCAAAACTGTTTTTAACAATACGGGAAGTATCATTGGAATGAAGCAATTCAACCCCTTCAGGAAGGTTCTTACGTTCTTTTTCAACCAGTTCTTTGATAGCATCACAGGTCCGAATCGCATCTGCGGTTTCATTTAGATAAACAACAAAAGATATTGCTGATTTTCCATTTACCCGGGAAAGAAGTCTTTCATCTTCAAAATCATCTTTGACAATTGCCAGGTCTTTTACTCTTACCAATGGTCCATCAAAAGAAGAACGAACTACCACATCGCCAACTTCAATTGGATCACGGAATTGTGCCAATGTAACCAGGTTTTTCTCACTTGTATAAGATTCAAATGAACCTGTTGTTCCTCGAATATTTCTTGCTTGAATTGCAGCTATGATCTCTCTCATTGGAATCTGATATTTTTTTATCCCTTCAGGAGAAACTTCTATCTGGATCTCCCGGGCGCGAATACCAAATCTGTCCAAACGGGAAACTCCGGGAATTGCTTTAAGTTTCTTCTCAAATAATTTTGCTAATTCTCGAATTTCTCCATAAGGTAAATCTCCCGAAAGTCCTACTTCGATCACTTCCATTGCTGTTGAAGTATTAAATTCTGTTATTGATGGTGATTCCGTAACCTCTTCAGGGAAATCCGTAACTCTATTCACAGCATCGCGAATTTCAGTTTTTATCTTATCCTGATCTTTTTCATTGATATCGATTACCACAAAAATGGCAGAAACATTTTCCATTGAATAAGATGTAAAATAATCGATACCAACAACGCTCTTCAATTCTTCTTCAATTTTATTTGTAACATTAAGTTCAACATCTTCCGGGGAAGCTCCGGGATAACGGGTAACAATGTTCATCATACCGAAATCGACAACCGGAAAAATACCCCGTTTTATCTGAACTAAAGTAGTCAATCCCAATAGAATTATCATAATAGTGATAAGAGTTGCCAATATATGTCTTTCAGCGAAAAATCTAAAAAATCCCATCTTTATTTCCTCCTATTCGTAAATTTGATCCATCAATGCTTTGTATTGCAGCATCAATTTATGATACATTAAGGAATTTTGAGCATAAGTTAGTTTTGCATTTTGTTCATTATCTCTGCTCATAATCACGAAAGTTAAATCTCCGCGTCCCTGGTTATACAGTTTCAGTTCTTCTTCAGTTCTTTCTTTTGCAGATTCAATCTGTTCTTGATTGAGTTTTAATACCTTATCAAGATTCTTGATCTGGATATGTAAGTTCGTTAATGCTGATACTAAATTCAAGGTTAAGTCATCCAGTTGTTCTTTGAGTTGTCTAATTTTTAAATTGGTCTTAATAATTTTTGACCTTGCTGTCCGTTTTTCTAAAGGGAAACTATATTGTAATCCAACCATTGCATCCGGTTTATCCATTATTAATGAACTTCCAAACTTTTCATTGAGATTTTTGATATTTATCGCTGTTACAAGAGACAAATCAGGTTTTATATCTTCCGCATATCCTTTTCTAGAAAATTCAAGTTGTTTCAAACGAATATCAATAATTCTAATTAATCGGGAATTTTCTTTTAAGTGTGAAATTGCCTTATCAAGAGGGATAATTTCTTTTAATTCATAGAGATTGTACTCCGGACTTAAATTATATAGCTCATTGTTTTGAGAAATTACAGCCAGTTCAGCCTGCACAGCTTCCCATTGGGATGTTATTAACATAAGATTTTGTTTGGAAATAAGAACAGCATCTTCTGCACGAATAACATCCACCTGGTCCACAAGATTTGCTTCCCTTTTTTTTCTGGTTCTAGCTAATTCTTCTTCACTCAATTCTAATCGATCTGAGACAATTTTCTTTAGTTCGGTTTGAAGAACCCAACCCAAAAATTTTTCAGAAGATTGTGTTAGAAAATTTTCCAGATTTTCAAGAGCCTGAACCCTGGAAAAATCAATATCATACTGTTTTAAATCATATTGAAGACGATCTAAGAATCCATTCCTATTCTTCAATAATGGATGAATATAGGTTATTGAAATTTGATTCTGGTAGAAAGGATCGGGATATCCATAATTTGGATTTATATTTGCATAGTTTGTTGAAAATGATGAAGAAAGACGACCGCCTGTCCGCCAGAATAATCTTTCAATACCACAAGTTAAAGAAAAGGAGTTTGTTCTCTCTGGTTCCATAAAAGCAAATGCTGGTTCTTCATGTGCAAAATTTGTTGACGAGATAATGTTCCAATCCTGTGCTCCCAAATAACTATCCTGTTCTTCTTTTTCGATTTGAGCAGTTAGCTTCTCTTTTTCGAAAAACGGATGTGTCTGTTGCAATTGATTGAGGAATTCATTTAGATTGATTGTCTGGGAAAATAATAAAGATGGCAGACTAATCAATCCAAATATAAATAGTAAGGTTGTTTTTAATTTTTTCATTTTTTTGATCCTTTCTTGTCTTTTTCTATGAGATCTGCAAAATTGCATTCTTATGTCATTCCAACCTGGCTACGGCTTGCTTCGCCAAGACGAGACGGTCACAGATGTCATTCCCGACCCCGATCGGGAATCCATATTGATGGAAGACGCAGTAAAAGACAGGTTGTAAGGAATGGATTCCCACTTTCGTGGGAATGACAAGTTGGGTGAATTTTCCATATTTTGCAGAACTCATATCTTTTTCTCGTAATTATCATAAAATTTGTAACATTAGCCAGATACAACTTATCAACAATATTCTTTATTGGCTTGTCCATAATTTTAATAATTAAAATCATTAGTCAATTTTTACCAAAAAGTTAAAGCAAATCAAAGTAGATAAATCAATTCAACATTACTCAATGAAATGGCAATAAATTATTTGACAGAAGTTCACCTTTTCATAAAGTGTGTAATCGGTTTTATAGTCCTATCTTTTAGTAAAATCAAATTTGGTATTTATAAATAAAAGTAATTAATAATGTATTATAATTCACATCAAAGGCAATAGATCATCAAAAAAGAGGTAAAAATTATCCCCGCCTGCCCCCGATTTCATCGGGGTGCGGCGGGCAGGTCTGTGTCTTTGTGTCCCCGCCTGCCAAAGCCCGCCTTCCATCCCGATTTCATCGGGACGGCGGACAGGCAAAGCGGTCGCTTACGCTCCATAGCTTCAGCGACTGAGCGCGGGCAGGTCTGTGGAAAGGTTTTTCTAAAATGAAAATCACATTTCTTGGCACATCATCAGGGCTTCCGACAAAAGAACGGAATGTATCGGGTATAGCTCTCAGGTTTGACCAGTCGTCAGATTGGATGCTTTTTGACTGCGGAGAAGCGACACAGCATCAATTACTTAAGACACCATATTCACTCCCGAAATTAAGCCATATTTTTATTACACATCTTCATGGTGACCACTGTTTTGGACTTTTTGGACTCCTTGCAACACGAAGTTTGAATAATGCACAAGAACCTATTTCAATAATTGGACCTGTTGGGATAAAAAAACTTTTAGAATCTGTTTTCAAAATTACCCAAACCCATTTAAGGTTTGAAATAGACATAAATGAAATAGATTTCCAAAATACAAAATTTGAAATTCCACAAGCACATATTGAAGCTATCCCTCTGGAACATTCAATTCCTTCTTATGCTTTTGTAATTCAGGAAAATGAAAAACCGGGAAAATTCAAGGTAGAACTTGCAAAGGAAAAGGGAATTCCTTCTGGACCTATCTATGGAAAATTGAAACGAGGAGAGAAAGTCATGCTACCAAATGGTGAAATATTAAATGGAAATGACTTCATTGGAGAACCGATTACTGGAAGAAAAATAATTATTGCTGGTGATAACAAAACCCCTGACTTGCTCTTACCTTATTTGAAAAATTGCAATTTGCTTATTCATGAAGCAAACTATACTGAAAAAGTGAAGGCATTAGTAAAAGACGATTTCTTTCATTCAACTGCTCGTGATGTTGCAATAGTTGCACAAAAATCAAGAATTCCAAACTTAATCCTAACTCATTTCAGTGCAAGATTTTCTCTGGAATACTCAAGAGCAAGAAAGTTTTCCATTGACGATGTTTTGCAAGAAGCTTTAGCAGAATATTCAGGAAATTGCTTTTTGGCAAAGGATCTGGAGACATTCAATATTAATAGAAATGGAGATATAGAAAGAAAGTAAAGAAAAATATTAGTATTAATGAAATCTTCGGTATAAATTTCGGTATAAATTTCAGTGTTAATTTCAGTAATAAGTTCAGTGAAAGATTATATCATGAACCTATAAATGAGCCTATAAGTGAACCTATAAAAAAAAGGTTATCAGTAGAATTCCAACATATCTATAATAATGGCTTTATTACTTTAGCACTTATGCAAAAAATATTTTCTATCTCAAGGTCTACTGCAAAAAAGAGATATTGCCTTTTTAAAGAATAAAAATTTTGTTAAGTTTCAGGGGTCTCGTAAAATAGGGGGGGTATGTACTTACTGAAAAAGGAAAGGATATAATTAAGGAACTGAAAAAGTGAAAGCTTCCGTAAAAGAGGAATTCTACCGTGACACTGTAAAAGATCTGGAGATTTATCAGCTTTATGCTCAGGGAAAATTAAGTAGAAAGGAAAACAAAAATAATAATTAAATGAAACTTAATAAAAATTAAAACAGGAGTCATAATGAAAAAACTAATTTATGTATTAATTATTATGCTATTAGTAGGAGGATGTACAATGGAAAAAAAAGCAAAAAAAGATGAAATGTCTTTACCTAACTTCGATGCGATGTGGGATTACCAAAATTTGCAAGAAACTGAAACCAAATTCATAGAACTTGTGTCTATTGCAAAAGAATCCGGAGACACTTCGTATTATATTGAACTGCTAACACAAATTGCCAGAACACAAGGTTTACAGGGTAAATTTGAAGAAGCACATGCTACCCTTGATACAGTACTGAATTTATTAACTGATGAGCTCAAACAAGTAAAAGTGAGATATTTACTTGAACGGGGGCGAGTATTCAATTCTTCTGGAAATCCTGAAAAATCTAAACCATTATTTATTGAAGCATTTGAGATAGCAAAAGTGAATAAACTGGACTTATATGCAATAGATGCTGCTCATATGATGGGAATTGTGGAACCTCCAGAAAAGCAACTTGATTGGAGTCTCAAAGCACTGGAAATAACTGAGAAGACAATTGACAAAAAAGCAAAAAGATGGTTAGGTCCTCTTTACAACAACATTGGCTGGACCTATCACGACCTGAAAAAATATGATAAAGCATTAACATTATTTGAAAAAGGCTTAAAATGGCGTGAAAAGATAAATGATGAACAGGGTATAAGAATCCAAACATGGAATATTGCACGAACTTACAGGTCTTTGGGTAAGACAGAAGAAGCATTGGAAATGCAAAAAGCATTAGAAAAGGAGTTTGAAGAAAAAGGTATTAAGCAGGATGGATATGTGTTTGAAGAAATCGGAGAATGCCTGCTCCTTTTAAATAAAAATGAAGAAGCAAAACCGTATTTTGCAAAAGCTTATGAATATCTCTCCAAAGATAATTGGCTGGTTGATAATGAACCAGAACGATTGGAAAGATTAAAAGAATTAAGCGAGTAATTTTAGATTATGAGGAATATATTTCTTTATTTTTAATATGAGTTAAATGTTCTGATTTTTTTTCTTGACATTTAGTATTACAATATTTATTTTATAAACTAAGATTATTTATTTATGAAATTTAGAGATTTATGAGATTATATAAAATATCCTTTTTGAAAAGATATTTTCTAAATGAATTAAAAATTTTTAAGGAGAAAAATTGAAAACCTTTCAAGTTTTTCAGAATGCTCCTATAACTGAAGCACTTTTGGATATTAGAGTTAAACTTCCAGAACATATAACAATAAATGATATTGAATCTTTTTATAAAAAAGTAAAAGACAAATTCCCTGAAAAGAAAGCGAGAAAACAATTTAAAGTAAATATTGATTTATCTTCAAAGGCACAATTTTCAGAAGTTCAATCCCCAAGCAAAATTGATGGGTATCTTTTCAGATCTTCGATTGAAAAAAAAGTTGTACAATCAAGAATGGATGGCTTTACATTTAATAAACTAAAACCTTATAATAATTGGAATAGTTTCAGCTCAGAAGCTCGTCAACTATGGAATATTTATTATGAAATGTTCAAACCATTAAAAATAACAAGGATTGCATTACGATATATTAACCGTATTAATATTCCGTTACCTTTTGAAAATTTTAAAGAATATATTTTAACGATACCCGAAATATCATCTGATTTACCTCAAGGATTATCAAATTTTTTTATGCAATTGAATATTCCAAATACAAAAATAAATGCAATGGCAGTAATAAATGAAACTATGAAAAAAATTACTAGAGATAATAAACTACCCTTTATATTTGACATCGATGTCTTTCAAATAAATGACTATTCTAATAATACTGAAAACATATGGGAAGAATTTGAAAAATTACGTGTTTTCAAGAATGAGATTTTTTTTAATAGTTTAACTCAAAAAGCAAAGGAGTTATTTATCTAATGCATTGTGCAGGATTTTTGCCTATAAAACAGGATTTATCCAGTCTTTTTAAAGATTCTAGGATTGTGGGTGCAACAGGTGTAAGTAATGAATCAAACTATATTGATGAAATGTTTGCAGATTTAATTTCTAGATCATTTATTTCGCTATCAATGGAGAGGGAATTCCCTGAAATTATATTTTCTAGACTTAAATTTCAATGGGAAGAAGATACTGCTTTTTTATCTTCAATTTTAGAAATTTCAATGCATCCATCATATCAGCAAATTATTGGGATGGGTAATGCTGCTATTCCTTTAATACTAAATGAAATGAAAATTAATCCAGGTCATTGGTTTTGGGCATTAAAAGCAATTACAGGAGAAGATCCAATTTCTCCTGAGCAACGTGGACATATAGATGAAATGACAAACACTTGGATTAGATGGGGTAAGGAAAATAACTACATTTAATGAGACAATCCCTAATTGAATCAAAATTTCCAAATTTATCTGAAATTAATTATAAAATTACTAGCCCTTATTCAAAAAATTACAACTGTATTGCGTGGGTGGTTGGAGAAACTGATAGGTGGTGGTGGCCAGATCCTTATTATCAATATTATTGGCCTTATAATATCCCAAGAACTAATACCTTAGATTGTTTTATTAAAGCGTTTACAACTCTTGGTTATAAAATTTCAACTACTGAAAAATATGAAAAAGGTTTTGAAAAAATAGCTTTATTTGCTAAAAATAATTTACCTACTCATGCAGCTAGACAATTGGAATCAGGACATTGGACAAGTAAACTTGGTCCACAAGAAGATATAGAACACTTTGATTTGAAAAGTATTGAGGGTCAGGATTATGGAAAAGTTACTGTCATACTAAAAAGACGAAAAAATATCACTACCTACTATTCTTGAAATAAATATATCGCTTATGGTATGCTTAAACCTTTATTGTATTATGAATTTTTCTCTTAACCAAAAATGAAGAAGCAAAACCGTATTTTGCCAAAGCATACAAATATCTTTCCAAAGATAAATGGCTGGTTGACAATGAACCAGAACGATTGGAAAGATTGAAGGAATTAAGCGAGTAATTTTAGCTTTTAAGTAAAATATTTCTTTATTTTCAGTTCTTTTAAGCTTCTTTCCAGCCGGTCAATATGGTCATCAAGTTTGAAGAGTTTACCAGAATACAATCTTATAACCTCGTATGCTCCATCTGCAAATTGAAAACCACGATCAGATGGTGAGATAAAAACTTTATCTTCTGGTATAAATTCTCCATTAAAATATACTTTCATGTGAAAACGCCTTGCCACAGAGACACAGAGTGCACAGAGATAAATGTAAAATTACGAATTACAAGTACATTGCAATGATCCTAACACCATTTTTAATGGTGTTTTAATAAACAGGATTACAAATCCTGCCCGTCTTGGCTCGGCACCAAGCCGAGACAGGTTAGGAACAATTGGGGTCTGTGCATTCCGTCCCTCAATTTTCATACTCCTTTGAGTTCCCGAGGCATCGGGGAGATGTATGTTTCATCTGAATAACCCCAAACAGTATTTTTGCTTTGAGGTGAATATTTTTAAGTAAAGATTATTCAAATTTTTTAAACAAGGATAATGAAAAACCATTTTATTACCACCAATTAGTTTCTTTGCCCTTTTCCAAAATTTATGGCTTTCAAAGGATCTCCCGACAAGTCGGGATCTGCCACTGGCATGATGCCACAGGTTTGACAAGTTATAAACTTGAACCAGCCTACGGGGTTAAGGGGAAGATATGCTAAAAATATATTATCTCAATGTTTCAGTTTTTTTATATCATCTGATACATAATAAATTGATGTATATCCATTAAGAATTGAAGTATGCCTTTTAATTAAATTTTTATCTTCAAGCTTGTCAAGAATGAGATTTACAATTACTCGTTGGGTGGATAATTTATTTGCTATGTCATCGCTATTAAGTTTTGCTTTATCTTCATAATTATCAACAATATAATAAACCACATCTTTTTTTAGTTTATCGTAATTTTTTATATGTAATTTTGCATAATTATCAAGTGCATAAGGGTTTAAATAAAAATGAAAAATATCACCTAAAATGTTCTTAGTAAAGCTTGTAATATATATTCTTTCTTCTAAAATATCTATTGATTTAGAAATTTCGCTATTTGACAAACCTAATTTTTTAGAATAATATATTGCATCTTCATAATTTATCATCAAAGCATTTTTCTCTATTGCTATTTGGCAAATTGTATTAAACAAAAGAAGGTCTAATTTACTTAGTTCATTTTCATTATATTTAAAAGATTTAATTCTATCTTCCTCATTTTTTTTAAAATAAGCTTCTAAATCATCTTTTAAATGACCATAGATAAATCTTTGCAAAATATCCATATGCCATGGAATATCAGGGGAAAGAACATCATTTTTATATTTATTAAACAACCCTCCTAAACTCCCGTATGTACAGTAATCAATGAAATTAGGACTGTGTTTAACATTTTCATAACTGAAGGGTGAACTTTTTTCTTCTCTTGGAATGCCCTTTGCGTTTATAATTTCAACTGAATTATTATCATTTTCGTTATTTTTATATGTTATTACTGTTGCATTGTTACGATCTAGTTTCTCAAAATCAACAATGATTTGAACTTTTAAAGGAAGTGATGAATAAAATGGAAAGTCCTGGCAAATTGATAAGAAATTATGCTCAATAAAAATTTTGTATTCATCAAGATATATTTTATAAAGATTTTCAATATTTTGCTTTAAATCAGATTTATCCAAATAATCAAATAAGAATCTTTTATTATAGTTTTTTGCATTCCAATCTGGAAAGACAGTATTATCTATTTTTTGAATTCCTAATTTTCCTAAACTATTTATATCTTCAAGAATTGTTGAATCTTCATTATTAATATCTTTTAAGTATTTTTTTAGCAAATCAGGATTGTTACTAATTCTTTTGATTTCTGATTCAAGATTAATATCTAAATTTTCAAATACTTCATAAATTGTTCCTTCTTTTATAGCTTTTCGTATGTCCCAAAAACTTAATTCTAAAGGATGGTCATTCTTGTTGATTTTTAAATATTCATTCATTAGTTTTTCAGCTATAATTTTCTCATAAACTGCTCTTTTTATATCTTTTATTTTGATGGGCAAATACTCAGAACAGGGTCTAATATTCTTTATGTTAAAATAATCTTTATAGCTTTTAGTGATTAATGAAAGGATTCTTTCTTGTAATTTGTATTTGTTCTTACTTAAATCAAACCTTCTATCAAATCGTTGTGCTTGAAGTCCTTCTATAATTCCAAAAAGTTCTTTTTCAATATCTTCCCAAATATCCTTTTTTTCTAAATCGTAAGTGTAGCTCATAGATGAGAAATTATAATTCTTTGCAAAATAACCAAAATCTCCATGACTGGAAGAAGGATTTAACAATACCTTTTCATCATCATCCTCAATTTCTCTAAAAGCATAAGATTTAATTCTATCATTAATTAAGTCCACATCACAATAAATCCCTACTTCTTTATTAGTGAAAGGATTAAATGCTTTCTTGAAAGTAGAGAAATGTTCATTAATGATTTTTTCTCGATTTGTTAAAAAATTATATGCTTTGTAATATACTTTTTTATCAAGCATACGTTTATGTTTCTCGTCAGCAACTAAGTAATAAGAATTTATAACTTCAAGTTGAACATTTGTTTTATTTTCTATCTTGAAATTTTCAAAGTATTCTTTATCCTTTGAATCTAATTTTAATACTTTAAAAGCAATTATAAAATCTCTTAATTTACTAAAATAAAATTCTATTAAAGTTTTAGATTTTTCATTTGTTCTTCTTGTTAGAATATTCCATTTGAAAAATTCTTCTGGTATTTCTTGATTTATTTCATTAAAGACTAAATCAACATTGATTAAATCTTGGTTTTGATCATAAAAAATTTTAGCTATTTTATTTAAAATATTCTTTTTAAAATCATAATTTTCAATTGGTTGTAGAAGTTTTTCATAATATAAAAGAAACAATTTTTTTACTGAAAAATTTAAGGACTTTACATTATTTTGAGATGCATACTCAAAAGTGATTCGTAAAAGATAGGGATTTCTCTTGAATTCTTGCAATAGTTTTGGTTCAATTAAACCATTGTATTTATAAACCTTTCTATATTTATCTAATAACTTTTGAAATTGTTCTTTTTCTAATTCATTTAATAGAAATCCCTTTTTATCTTCTTCACCTTTAATAGTAAATAATTCATCTGAAAGTCTGGTTGGGGTTTTTCCATCTAATAAGAATTTATCCCAGTAAAATCCTTTGCAAGTAACAATTAATTTTATATTTTTATTGTGTGAATATTTAAAGAATTTTTCCAGTATCCTATTACCCTCTGCAGAATTTTTTTCATCCAGACCATCAAGAAAAAACAGAACTTCTTTATCTTTGAAAATTTTGAAAAACCTTTTCATCCCTTCTTGTGGTGATAATATTGGTGAAATATCATCCGACCAGTTTAGGTCATTTACAATTGTTTCAAAAATTCCATTTTCAATATCCTTAAATCGATAAAACAAGACAAGATATTTCTTTGAGATATAATTTTCTGCGGTATTACAAATCCAACATGTTTTTCCCATTCCCGAATTTCCAACTAATGCGAAGGTTTTTTTATCGCTTTTTAAAAAGTTATCAAATATCTTTGTAAGCTTCTGGCTGGGTTCATAAACTTCAGCTAAATAAGATTTGTTATCTTCCTTTTTAATTGCTTTCAGATTTTTGACATTTAAATCATATTCATTTTTGCAAAATTGTGATAAATTATTTTCAGAATATCCAATAAAATAACTTAGGGCTTCGCAGTATATCTTATTGTCTAATGATACTTCAAAATTTGCAGTATGAGCAAAATTGCTATCGGGTTTAATCTCTTCTTTGGTTATAGTATCAAAAAGCTGAAAGTCTTTTCCATTTGTTACTATAGAAAATGGTGTGATATTATCAGTTAAACGAGCATATGATATTGCTTGTTCACGGTCATCGGCAGTTATTTTGTGACCTTCTCTTTTTACTTCAATAACAAAAAGATTTTTTCCGTGTTCTTTATTTTCTTTTACTAAAATATCTAATCTAGGTCTTATATTTTCTTTTGTTGTAAATTTCTCTTTATTACCTACTATTTTATAAATTCCTCGACCTGCATGAATTTTAAACGATTTTTCAAACTCTAAACTATGTTCATCAAATCTAAGATCCTTTTTCAACCAGGGAATAATAATTTTGTTTTTTACTTCTTCTTCGTTTAACATTTTATCTTTTTAGCTTTTGATTTGAATATAAATGAAGCTTATTTTCATGAGCTAACTTACTATAATTATACTGTATCTCACAATCCATCATAATCATAATTTTTACTACTCAATAACTTTAATTTCTTCTCTGGTGAGTCCGTACAGTTTATAAATTTCTTGGTCAATTTTCTGGTCAAGCCTTTCTATTTTTTCTTTTAACTGATTCCACTTATCTGTATTTTCTGAAGTTGCTTGGAACTCTTTATTGAGATCAAGCATTTGCTGAGCAAATTTCTCAAATTGACCTGTGTTTTCTGGAATAGGAAGTTCTTTCATAAATTGTGCAAAATAACGGACTCCTTTAATTCCAAGACCAGAAGCAATTTGCTTATAATACCAAGACATTAATTTGGAATTTAAAATAGCAATCCAAGACTTTTTTACTTTCCCAGCAATCATATACACAGTATTATTAAAATAATAACCCTCTTCATCCCAATAAAATCCACCTGTTTCTGAAATATCTGGATAGATAATTTTAGGCTTTTCAAACTCATCATAATAAGTACATGATCTTAAATTATACCACTTCATTAAAACTGACTTGTAATCTGTCCGCTTTGTTAAACGATTCTTGTAAAAATAAAGATACTTATAAATTGCAGGATATTGGGATATATCGATTCCAATCTTTGCTAAAATAATATATATTTTCTTCCATTCTATTCTGTATCTCCCCACATCCCGACCTCTAATAAGTGGCTTAATAATTTCTGCTGACCTTTCATCCTGATTGATAAGTTCATTTCTTTTTTCTTCATCAATAATGAAAGCCTTGTTTAATCCTGATTTGATACCAAAATAAATTTCTACTCCTTCCCAATTCTGCAATTTTTTCCCTTTATTTTCTATCTTCCTCTTCAATTCCAAAACTTTTCTATCAGCGAATGTCCAACCTTTTTCAGAAAGAGAACTTTGCAGAACTTTGGTATTATAATTATATGTAATCTGATGATGTTTTCTCGGTTTATTTTTCTGTAAGATAATAATACAAGGATCAACTGCTGCTTCAACAAAAACCTTTTCTTCAAATTTATCGATCACATGAATAATTTTAAAGTTACCCTGAATACATTTTCGCAAATTTTTTCCATATCCAGAGCGAATAAATTTATTTGAAACAATAAAACCAAAATACCCTTTATCTTTCAAAAGTTGCATACCTCTTTCAAAAAAATATACATACAGATCAGCAACACCTGAATAAACATTTGTGAATTCTTTTTCAAAATATGGTTTTAATTCTTTTATTGATTCTTGCCTAATATATGGCGGATTCCCTATAACCACATCAAAGCCACCTTGCTCATCTGCTTTTGTTGAAACTTTGGTATGTAAAAATACCTCTTTAAATTCCTCATTCCAATTAAACGGCTTTTGCTTCTGCCATTTATTGCCAAAATGCGGCTCAAGACTTTCAGCATTGCCAGATACCAGAGAGTTTCCCATACGGATATTGTGCTGCAAGGTTGGTAATTTTGCCCTTTGAGTAAGGACTTTTAAAAGCAAATTAAGTTGGGCAATTTCTACTGCCTGCTCGTCTAAGTCAACTCCATAGATATTGTCCTTCAAAATATCAAACTTGGTAAACAAACTAATCTGTGGATTTTGTTTTTCTAATGTTTCCAGAATTTTATCATAAGCAGCAATCAAAAAAGAGCCAGAACCACAAGCAGGGTCAAGCACCTTGATTTTCGGAATGTCTTTTTTCTTTGTTTTTCGTAAAACTTTACCCAGTGTTTGCGTAACGATGAAATCCACAATATATTTTGGAGTGTAAAAAATCCCTTGAGATTTTCGTTTTGCTCGCTTTGCCTCTGCAGCTGATTTTTTCCTTACTTTTTTCAGCACATAACCTAAATACTGTTCGTAAATGCCACCCAACACATCAGCAGAGATAGCTGAAAAATCATAACGGTAGCCATCTTTTGTTTTGTATAGTCCTTGAATAATATCAACAAACACTTTGTCATCTGCCTCCCACTTTTCACTGTAATGGGGAGCGAACAGCTTTGAGTTGTAACCGCCATCAAATTTGCGGAAGACTTTTACAAGTTGTTTGTATAGGCTTTTCTTCTTTTTAGAACCTTTCCAACCTCTTAGAAGAGAAAGCAAAATATTTGGTTCTATGTTTCGGTCTTCGGCAGTTCGGATAAAAATTAATCGGTCTATGATTCTCTGCACACCCTCGTCTAATTCTTCTTCTGTAAGTTCATTTTTCTTTTTAAACTGTCTGGTAAGGCATCCACGCCAATTCGTTAAATCTTCAAAAAGTTTTTGACCAACTTGCTTTCTTTTTATGAGTTTGCCCCATTTTTCCGCTTCTTTGGAGAGCAATCCTTGCTCAAAACTTTCTTTTGATAAAAGCCAGAGTTGGTCAAATCTATCTAAATAATTTTGCCAGGAAAGTTCAAAAAAAAGGTTATCAGAAAGTCCTTGGGGTGGTATCTCCGCATTGAAAATCTTGATACCCTCAAAGTCTGTAAGCACTGCCCATGTTACACTTTTGTTCCAACTATAATTGATGGCTTGTTCTGCCCATTTCCATTCATCAAGATCAACCTTTAAAGCCTTTGCTTCTAAAAACATTACTGGAATGTTGTTAATTTTAAAGGCAAGGTCCACTCTTCCCTTTGAAACATTTTCTTCAGTGGTTACCTCGTTTTCGTATTCAAGGTTTCGCATATCCCAGCCCAGAAACTGAAAAAAAGGCTCAATAAATTCATTACGAGTTTGAGCTTCGTTATAAGTCTTGACTTTACCAGCTTCTAAAAGTCGTTTGTATTTATCAATCAGTTTGGCGATTTGTTGTTTTGCTATATCTTTATCCATTATTAATTATGAGTCCACTATAAAAAGTCATATTTATGTTTTTATAAACCGTTAAAACGGTTATGGGCAGGTTGGGGTTTCATTAACACCCAACTTAAGTTGGGTGTTAATAAGAAGATAGAAATTCCCAACCGATTCATCGGTTTCCAAATATTTGAAAGATTTTCTAACATGTTTTAATTTTGACCTTTTTAGAGTAAACTCAATTATCATTTCTCACTTTATTTATGCAAACAATTAATTTGTTTGAAATACAAATATTAACCATCCGATTTATCGGATGGGAAAAAACACACAAGACATTCGAATTTATTCGGTAACATTATCAAATGATAGAAAAGAACCATTATTAACCGACTTAAGTCAATGAAAGAGTAGTTTGGAAACCATCGATTGAAATCGATGGTTAATGTTTCTATGTTTCTATTCTTCACAGTATTATCAATTTTTATTATTCACAATTAATAAGCATAATTATCATATCCTTTCAAGAAAGCCATGTTTCCAATCCCCCAGTTGGCGGATGGGAACGCAATAATAGAAGAAATCCTATTTCACAGATTTCAGATGAAGCCGGTGCTTTTCATACTATTGCGTTACGAAACGGGGCTTCATAACGAGTAGATGATAGATTGCTCAATATAGGATTAGAAAACATGAAGGCATAAAATGATTATAATGCTAATCTTTGTAAAACATAAATAGTTTATAAAGTTTTGTGTCAATAAAAAATAAAGTTTTATACCAAAATCTGGATCGTTAGTGCAAGTAATAAATTATATTCGTTTAAGATATTATAGTGGTTTTCTCTTGAACTATGGTTCTATTATCCTTGGAGTCCTGTTTACTTATTCCCTCACAGTTTGCCATTCAAATACAGAGTATCCATTAGATTATTTTGGGGAAGAACAAGGGAAGACACTTCTTGTACAATTTGCTTTTATTAGACTATAGTATAAGCAGCAGAAAAATTTTTAAAAAAACTTGACGGATATAGATTGTAGAATAAATAAGTAATTGTCTAGAATTCATAATAAAAATATTTGGAGGATAATATGAAAAATCAAGACTTGATTGTAAAAATTGCGATGAAAAGTAACATTTATATGAAAACATTCAGAATACTATTGCTTTTAATTCTCGTCGCATTTGCATCATGTGAAAAAACAACTGAATATGTATGTTGTCCAGATAGTTCCAGTATAAACGGCAGATATGCATTCACACTTGTGCCGGAAAACAGTTTCCAGGATACCACTTTATTAAAGGGAAAACGTGGAACGGATTTCCCGGAATACAGCGCAACATACGATGATGTTTACCTGTATGAAGATGGAGAAGGAAATGTTATCGGTAATTGTAAAACATGGAAAATAACCGGAACAAAATCCGATCAGAATTTAATACTGGATTTATATGTCCATCCACAGGGTCCAATAAATATGGAGATACTCGTCGATAGTATGCATAAATTCACAACAATGAACTTGATAATCAACGAATATGGTAATCTTGAAGGTGATGGGATGTATTATGCATACGAATATTATCCGCAATTAGAGGATGAAACTTATACAATTTATGCAAATAAAATCGTATCTTTAAAAGGAGATAAAGCAAATTACGGTAAGTTTTCTTTTTGTGATGTTGTAGCGAGTATTTCCTCTTTTCTGATTTCCAATATCACCGATGGTATATTTCGACCTATTGGCAATTGTTATCTTCATAAAGATGGTGGAGGTTATTATATTTTCGGACATAAAGGTCCGGGAAGTATTCTTCCTGTATATACTCAAACTATTTATTTTCCATGGGAATGGGTCCGTTGTACAACCAGAATATATGATTTCAATATAAATATAGGAGATGAATCAATTGGATACCTATGTTTAAAAGATAAATTAGAGATTTTGGACACTGTTTTAGAATGTTTCTTTAAAAAATTGGGATTCAATACTTTGGAAAGTATGTTCGAGGCAATGGATAATTTTC
Organism: Candidatus Cloacimonadota bacterium; assembly: GCA_023129415.1. Lineage (GTDB taxonomy): Bacteria > Cloacimonadota > Cloacimonadia > JGIOTU-2 > JGIOTU-2 > JAGMCF01. The sequence goes on along the minus strand of JAGMCF010000146.1, from coordinate 3,074 downwards.
ACCAGCATTTTGGAGGTTTTGCCTTATCCGTTGCTTATTGTACTAACACCAAAAACCTCTCTATTTATGTAAATCATAAACAGGGAAGTAGTTCTGCTGCAAAAAACCATATTTTAATTCAAACCATGAAAATTGCTTTCGAACCTTTTGTTTCTGAAGTTTATGTTTTTGCAGGCTCAGATATTTCTGATTCCTGGCACCTCAATAGAAGTGTTATCGGTGTTTGCAATACACCACTTGTAATCATGTACCTTTTTGGTACTCATCATGTCAATTATGACTAATACTACAGGGAAAGGATAATTTTACCAATACACTTCGAGTCGATACTTCTTATCGACTCGAGTTGTTCATAAATCAATATAAGTAGTTCTCAAGGGAATTGAACATAACATTCTACTTATTGATGTAAACTTCTTTTTTATGACCTATTCGTAAAATTAAGATAGTTTAGAACTAATAGTTTTATATTTCAATAGACTCGTCGTTCCTTGCTTCGCCCGCCTGCAAAGCTTTGGCGGGCAGGTCATAGCTTCGTTAAGGCAAGCCTTACGAGTCGATTCAAAGGGCTCGAAACATACACTCCTGTTTACTTATTCCCTCACAGTTCTGGTAATAATAATATCTACTCCTAAATTACAGACATTAGAGATAAGCACATCACCTCTTTTTACTGGTGCTTTTAGTCTCACTTTTTTAACCTCATCATAAACATCAAAAATTTTATTCTTAGGAATTGGCTCAGCAGTGAGAACACTGGTCACTTTCCAAGATTTAGATTCAATAGGCACAACAGTCATAACAGAGCGTTTGGGGTCAAATATCTCTTCCATTGCATATTTTATACCACGCTTGCAGCGAGAATTTTCCAGGTCAGTAATCTCCCTTTTATCCTTATCAAAATGCACACCCAATTGACAGGCATTTGGACAGAGTATGCAAGTAACTTTTCTATATTCAGCCATATTTAGTTACCTTAATTTAGCCTTTCTACATATATTTTAACATCACTCATTGGCTTATCTGACTTTACTTTTACAATCTGCATTTCAGAAGCAAGAATTGTTGTGAATTTCTTTTTATACAGTATTTCATCACCATTTTTTATAAAAATTCTTACATTTTCATAAGGTTTTTTCACACGGAATTTCAGTTCGGTTTCTCTGCAGTCTTCTCGTAAGTATTGTGGAAGCAGATACATAATTCCTTCACCAACTTGGACAGGAAATCTTTTTGGATAGTCCCAACCTGTTTTTACATATTCTGCTGCTTTCTCTCCAACATAATAGCCCTCAAGAGAAGCATAATCAGCAACATCATGAATATGCAGGACATTTCCAGCAGAGAAAATCCCAGGCATATTTGTCTCATAATTATTATCTATTGCTGCTCCCCTTGTCCCTCTTGATAAGATAACACCAGATTTTTTTGAAAGTTCATTCTCGGGTATCAATCCTACTGATAAGAACAGTGTATCACAAGCAATATCCTGTTCTGTTCCTTTGATAGGTATAAAATTCTCATCTACTTTACTGGTGGCTATACCTTCTAATCTATACTTACCTTTAATATCAGTAACAGTAGTTGACAAATGTAATGGAATATTGTAATCATCAAGACATTGGACTTTATTTCTGGTCAATCCACCTATAAATGGCATTATTTCCAGCACACAAGCAGGATGCATCCCTTCTTCCAGAGCCACATGCCGAGCCATTATCATTCCAACATCACCAGAACCTAAAATGACCACTTCTTTACCAGGTTTGAGATTTTTAAGATTCATATAGTTTTGAGCTACACCAGCAGTGAAAATACCTGCGGGTCTAAATCCTGGAATCTCAATAGCTCCGCGAGTACGCTCCCGACAGCCCATTGCTAAAATAATTGTCTTTGCTTCTATCTGAATTAAACTCTTTATATTTGATACAGTAATCAACTTATTTTTATCAATATTTATTACCATACTATTTAATAGGTAAGGAACATCCTCTTTTTCCAGATCTTCAATCAACCTTTCTGCATACTGCGGACCAGCAAGCATCTGGTCATATAAATGAAGACCAAAACCATCGTGGATACATTGTAAAAGAATACCACCTAAAAATTCGTTTCGTTCCAAAAGCATCACATTATCTATACCATTTCTTTTTGCAGATACTGCAGCTGCAAGCCCGGCTGGTCCAGCTCCGATTACTACAACATCTATCTTCTTTCGTATCATCTGTCACCTCACTATACTTTTGGAGTGCTTAGATATATCAGGGCATAGATCCCGACAGGTCGGGACTCCAAATAATTATCATCAGATAACTCAATCCTTTATCAATCCATTTTGCCACAATCCCCGTTTTACGCGGGGACACATCATGCCAGAGGCAGATCCACCTCAGGCGGAAAGGCACTAATATTTTTAGAATAATACTAATTTTATTCTTTGTGTCTCCCGATTTTCGGGATCCCACAAAGCGGGATTGGTGTCTTAGTGGCTATAAAACATACTGGATAACTCAATCCTTTATCAATCCATAAAAAAGATTAGAATTTTTATTATTTTTATAGATTTCATCTGGTTTTTTACCATATCTATCCATAAGGATTTCTACAATTCTGGGGGTGCAGAATCCACCCTGACATCTTCCCATCATAGAACGACAGCGTCGCTTAATGGCATCAAGCGAGCGAACTCCAAGAGGATTTTCTATTGTCTTGATAATCTCTGCCTGTGTAACCGTTTCGCAGCGACAGACCATAATTCCGTATTCTTCATTCTCTTCAATCAATCTTGCTTGTTCCTCAGGAGGTAGGGAAGAAAATCTTATTGGCTCTTCTCTATTAGGATTGAATGCTTTATTTTCAACTAAATCCTCTTTATTCCCAATAATATCAATCACCATATCTGCTATAGCAGGTGCAGATGTCAGTCCAGGAGATTCAATTCCTATCAAGTCAATAAGATGGTCAACCTTCTTATTCTCCTCAATTACGAAATCAGCAAATGTTTTATCATCTTTCCCACTAATCAACTTTGGTCTTATTCCGGCATAATTCCTGATAAAATCAACTTTAGCTAA
>JAGMCF010000145.1 GCA_023129415.1 Candidatus Cloacimonadota bacterium | reverse complement strand
TTATTTATATAGTTTATAAAATGGGCAATTGTTTTTACCCACGCAACACATTTTATAATTACAACTTATTAAAAGAATAGGACAGTATTTACTCTTATCATTTATACAAATCTTATCAAAGTCATTGGCTTTATTATTTAATAGTCCAAATGGGCAGATTGAACAATTTGTATTCTCACACATTCTTGGAACAAAATCGAAAGTGATATCAAATTGTTCAGGATAACCAATTTTAATATTTTCATTTTTGAATATATCTTCTTTTAATTTTTTAGGAAAATCTTTTTTAATTTCCTTAATATTATACTTTGTATCTTCGAGCACACAATTAATAAATACTGGTTTTGTATTCCATACATCCCCTGGTAATTCTAATTGTTTTAGGGTTTCTTCTTCATTAAATATCTGAACATTTATAAAATTATTTTCTACCAAAGAATTTATAAAATATTTCTTAAACTTAAGATCTTTAATGAAATCTCTTAAAGAACACCAAGCCCTTTTTTGTTTATAAATTATACCTTTCCTAAATATTTCAAACTTGTTTTCAAAATTTTTATTATTCTCTAAAATTTTCATAACTTTATCTTTTCTATCAATTGCAATTTGTTTATTATTAATAAAGTCATCTATTACTTCTCCTTTTGGTCGTTTTATTTCATAGTATGTTAATAGATGTAATCCAAATAGCAATTTTGAAATAAAATTATCACGATTAAATTCGATTTTTTCCAAAATATAAATTATGTATTTTGTAAAATTAAATTCAAAATCTTTAAGGATTATAAAAGTTGATAAAATGGATTTATAGTCTGATGGATAGAATCGTGGAATAAAGTATGGAAAATCATTTTTTTTAAAACCTCGTTTAATAAGCCTATCATTATCATTAGTTTCTGTGTGTGAGAGAAAAATATGTTTTTCGGAATCTTTTTCTTTAAAAGTATTTACTATAGGGTAATCTTCTCTTTTAATGAAAAAAGATTTCTTTTTCAAATTTGGGTTTAATACATCTAAATCTTCATTTTCTTTGATAGCATCAATCATTTCAGAAAAAACAAAACCACCAATGTCCCAAATTCTTTGAAATGGCATTTGCCTATCAGTTATGTAACAAATCCAATGGGTTAATAATTTAGTATCGTTAGATAAGCTGTCAGCATCTTTATAAAAATTAATAAGTCCTTCGTCGGGTAAATTTTCTTCACCCCATCTGGCTTTATCAATAAAATCAATCAATTCGAATACTTTCGTAATTTTAGTCATTTCTTCCTCCTGGGATTTTTTTATTTTTGATTCAATCGTTTTGACAATGCTTTTTTAATTTCTTTAGCAATTGGTATAAATTCATATTCATCAAATTCATCCGATTTGGCATTATTACACCAATAACACGCCAAGACAATGTTACTCTCATTATAGCCCTTTTCTGGTTCCCTTTGATCTATTTCCATAGTTTTGCCACGGGAATAAAATCTTTTTGTTCTTATTTTAAACTCGTTTACCAATATCTCAATCTGAGCTTCGCTGATTCCGCAGTAATAACATATTCTTTTATCTTTTTCATTATCTTTAAAGAATATCTCTTTTTTAAATTCATCAAAATTCAGTTCGTTTTCAAAATAATTTTTAAATTTGATTTTCATCTTTTTTACAACTTCTTTATTATTTTTTATAGTTTCTTTATCTTTATTTTTTTTAACATCTCCTAACCAAAAATTAAAATATTCGTTTCGTTTTCTGATTTTTTTCATATCTTCATAATCTTCCTTATATCTATCAGGAAATAAATTTAACTCCTTTTCATCTAATTTTATTTTGAAAGTTTTAACATCACCACAAGTAAGTTTGTTTCTTTCATTCGGATTACTTTCAGACCAATTGGCTACTTCTGGAAGTTTAAATTTATATAAATAAATCATTAGTGTTTTTTCAAAACTTCTTTCCATTAGAGAATTATAACGTTCTTTAGCAATAGTATAAAGATATTCTTCTTCATTTATACTTTCTTTCCATTTTTTTATAGAATCAACACTAGGACAAGCATCATGAGCTTTTTTGTGTTTTAATAATCTTCTTTGAAATTCTTCTTCATCAAAATTATCTTGATTCAATTCAATATTTAATTTATCAACTGAATCAAAACCTGAATGAATCAATAGTTGTGCAATTTTATCACCAATACCAGGAATCCTACATAAATTTTTAATTTTTTCTTGGTCTGCCATTTTATCCTCCTGTTAATTCACAATATTTTAATTTTTTACAATTTTTTAATATTCATTTTGTATAAATATTAATTATTTGACATATCATTTTATTTATAGAACCATCACTATTGTCAATAAATCTTGCCATTTGTTTTCCTTCTCTTATTATGTATTTTTTATTTTCCTAATAAAACCAATAGGATTCTTTTTCATACAGAAAGAAGATTCAACTTCAATATCACAATATTTTATTAAATCCTTTTGTTTCAACTTTCTTCCTTCACCTTTTCTTGATGCTGCTTCGATGCAAGCATTTTTTACAATGATCTTTATCTGTCCTCCTGTAAGTTGATAAGAATTAGCAAGAGTAGTAATATCTATATCATTGGAGGTTGGGATCATATCTGAGATATGTAATTTCCACAATTTAATTCTTTCTTCAAAATCGGGCAAAGGAAACTCAAGTTTCAAGTGAAACCTGCGACTAAAGGCTGTATCAATATTTTCTCTTAGGTTGGTTGTAGCGATCAAAATTCCTCGTAATCTTTCAAATGCTTCAAGGAAAAGATTTTGAAGTGTATTAAACATAATATCTACTGATGTGCTGGTATTATTTAACCGTTTATTTAAGAATTGGTCAGCTTCATTCAGCAGCAGCACAGGAGGATTATCTGTCCTTCTTACAATCCTTTCAAATAATGAAAACATTCGTTGAATATTCTTTTCACTATCACCAACCCATTTTGATTGAATACGACTCATATCAGTAACAAGTAATTTCTTGCCCAAATAGTTTGCAATAGCACCTGCAGCAAAAGTTTTACCTGTTCCGGGAGGTCCATAGAATAACATTAACATCCCTGGTTCGATTTTCTTATCAGTCTTTCCAACTTCATGCATTCCTGCTTCATAAAGCCCCCATTGAGAAAGCACATAATCAACATTATTGATATACTGGTTTAGGGATGTTCTTATTGTGTTTTTCATTTCAGTTGGTAAGATTAGATCATTTAATGTTTGAGTAGGTTCAAATAAAGTATAGAAATTATTTCCTTTTAAAATTTGAAATAATCTTTCATCGTCATTAACTGGAGTTTTCATAATTATTCTTCTGGTAATGTCTGAAGAAATTCGTATATCACTGCTTTTGGTTCTGAAAAAAACATTTTCCGAAATCTCAATGAGACCATTTTTTACAAGTCTTGAGTCAATTGAAACATATTCTCTATTGCGATACATCTCCTGTTGGTCACAGCTTATGAGTTTTAGAACATCATCAACATCCGCACCATCATTTCCTTCCATATCTTCTTTAACAAGAAACATAAGTATAATAGATTCATTTTCATCTAATTTATATTCATCTACTATATCCATTAACGGGAATGTTATATTAGTTTTATTTAGCCTTTGTGCTATCCGTTCTTTCCATTGTATTGCTTCTAACATTTCATTTGCTGGCATTTCATCAAGAGTAGAATTTGTTTTTCTTATTGAAAAATCCCATAAACTGAATCGATAAAGTTTATCAATATAGGTAAACCAATCTGAAAGAAATTCTTTATTTGATTGATAAGGTTTATCTATATCATTGTTT
>JAGMCF010000144.1 GCA_023129415.1 Candidatus Cloacimonadota bacterium | reverse complement strand
GACAGATCCAGATCAAACTGTACTCCTTAAACCTGAACCTGATTACGATTTGCTTAAAAAACTCATTATAGAAAAGTTCAAAGGTGTGAGAGTCTCAATTGAGCAAATCGAGGAGTTTGTATTGACAGAAACACCTTTCCGAGAAACACACTATAAAAGACATATCTTGAAATCTATGGAAGAAGTAAAAAAATTATTGGTAATTGATGAGATAAAAAGACGAAAAGGCACATATCGATCAGGAACCATTATTAAATTTTTGTAGAAAATTCTCTCAATCTAAACATTTCACTTCTCGTAAGCTGATTTTCTTGGTGTTTTATATTCTAAATATATCCCACTCCTACAGATTTTGACTCAGAATAAATGAGGAATTTTTATTTTCAGTCTCGTAAAGGTGCAATCTTTTTAGATTTTTTTGATAAATATTTTTAAGTCCTTTTAAGAACAATATAATATTTGTTTAATAATAATTATAAAAATAATCATCTATGATATAGCTATGATAAAGTCTTGATAAATCATTTTGTAATCATATCAACTAAAATATATTTAAAATATCTGAGGTTTATCAATGCAAAAAATCCTAGTCCTCAGCGACTCACATAAAAATCTTAAAATATTAGAAAATGTATTAGAAGCAAATTTAGACTGCAACATAATCATCCATCTTGGTGATGATTATGAAGATCTGGATAATTTTCCTAATCTTACTGAAGGCAAAGAAGTTATAAAAGTTCCCGGAATTTTCCATCCGAAATATAAAGATGGTAGTTTGCCAAAACAAAAGGAAATCACTATAAATGGTAATAAAATTATACTTATTCATTCGACAGATGATATAGAGGGAACAGCAGATTTATATCTTTTTGGTCATACTCACAATTGGGAATTGGCAAATAGTAAAAAAGGAATTTATTTTAATCCGGGTCATTTGCATTCAGAAGAAGAGAAGGGAAGAATTGCCAGTTATGGTATAATAGAAATCAATGAAGAAAAATTCAAAATAACTCTACTTAATTTTCAACATAAACCTATACTTCATGCAGAAATTTAAGACTTTGAATAGTACCCTGAAAGACGCTGACGACTTTGTAATTTGTTATTTGTTATTTGTTATTTAATTGAAAATTTTACATAAAGAAAAATTTTTAATACATTAATATGTGGTTTCTCTTCTCTTTGCTTTCTGCTGTAAGTTGGTCGTTAACAGATACATTTGGCAAGAAACTCACTAAACAATATCAGATTTTACAAACCCTTGCGTATCGTTATATTTTTTCTATTCCTTTTCTTGGAATATATTTTCTTTTCATTAATATCCCAAAAATTGACCCTCGGTTCTGGATAACTATACTCATTTTATTGCCTTTGGAATTAACTGCAGCGATTTTATATCTTAAAGCAATTACAATTTCTCCTCTTTCTTTAGTTACGCCATTTGTGGCTTTTACCCCTGCATTCTTGCTTCTGACTTCTTATATTATTCTTGGTGAAACTGTGAGTATGCTGGGAGCAGTAGGAATTCTGTTAATAACTATTGGTGCCTATACAATAAATTTTTCATCTAAAAACTTTCTCATCCCTTTCAAAAAGATATTTAAAGAAAAAGGTATTTGGTTAATGCTTATTGTTGCTTTTATCTACAGCATTACTTCCAATTTAGGCAAAGTAGCAATGCGTTATTCTTCACCCTCTTTTATGGCTGTTTTTTATACAACCTTATTGGGAATTGTATTTGCTTTTCTGGCTTTAGTCAAAAAGCAAAAACTTAAACTCCAGAAATTTGAATTTTCATTAGGATCAATTGGATTTTTCAATGCAATAATGATGATAAGTCACATGATTGCTATTAAATATGTTCAGGTGGCTTATATGATTGCGGTAAAGAGAACAAGTATGTTATTTGGTGTATTTTTCGGATATTTATTTTTTCATGAGAAAAGGATAGGCAAGCGGTTTTTCAGTGCCTGTTTGATGCTTGTTGGAGTAATTCTGATTGTGTTTGCAAGATAAAAACCATTAAACCTGTTACAACATTGCCAACTATCAAGCTATTACCACAACAAGAAAGCTATGAAAAAATAGGTATAACACACCCCGACAACTAAAGTTGCCACCCCTCTCAAGAGGGGATTTTTCTGAATTCCCCTCTAAAAAGAGGGGCCTCCGATTTATCGGAGCGTTACATTCATAAGATTATAAGAAATTTCTAATTTCTTCTACATCTTCAATTTCAATTATCCCTTCAATTTGATAAGTATCAATCCCCAATACAGTTTTTCCAAAGTTCAGACAATATGCAATCTCAGAAAGAGTGCCATATTTGCCATCTATTGCAATCGCAATGTCGCAGGTTCTGGCAATTATGACATTACGAGCATTTGACATTGCAGTTACAATCGGAATATCAATATATGGATTAGCATCTTGTTTACTTGTGCCAGGTAAAATTCCAATTGTCAATCCGTTATTATCTTTTGCACCTTTAGAAGCTGCTTCCATAACGCCCCCAAGTCCACCGCATATAAAAATACAATCCTTCTCAGCTATGATTTTTCCAACTTGATATGCCTTTTCGTATATTTCTGTAGTAGCTACATTTCCGCCAATAACTGCTATGATTTTTTTGTTTTTCATAGTACTTCCATTACTATCTATTGATAAAATCCATAACCTTCCAAACAACAAAAGATGCAATTATCATAAGCACAGTTAAAACAACTACGAACTTTAAACTAAAGTAGAAAATCATCATTGGTAAGAGTGGTATCTTGATAGCGCGATTGTAGAAAAAAACCGCAGATAAGCCGGTGCTCATACCTTTTTCTCGTAACCCTTGAATCATCGGATACCAGACAAAAGGTGGTCCATGAGAAATAATACCACTAATTGTAGCTATTACCCACCCTTTAATACCTGATTCTTTACTTAAATATTTCACAATCTTTTGAGGTTTCAAAAAAAAATTTATAATAAATGTAAAGAAAATAACTATTATTAAAATAGGAATAATTGATTTTAATATTTTTATACTAATTGTAATTGATTCCTTTGCTCCTGAAGAGTTTATCAAAAATAATAAAAGATATACAAAAATTACTGTTGCGAGAAAATAAATACCAGAAATTTTCCCACCAATGTTGGATCCTCCTGACCTTTTCTTCTGTTCGCTTTTCACTTATACTACCTGTAATATTAAAAAAGTAGCAATCGCTACAAAAAATGATAAAACAAAACTCACCAGGTTTCTTGATAGAGCAAAGTCTTTACCCATAACTGAAATCTCATAAGGTAACTGAACAACACCAACAGTTACCCAGCATACAATGAATGCAGTAACCCCAAAAAGAGAAACTCCATCATCTAACAATTGTCTGCCTATAATATAACTGTTTATCGGGTTTCCGGCAGTAATACTGCCGATAAATCCACCGATTAATGTATCTTGAATAATTTTTCCTGTAAATACATTCTTAAGTAAGTGCTTTGAAATATAAACATGGAACAATCCAATGCAGAATATAACTCCAAGCATAATCGGAAATAGTCTGCCAAAGCTTGTTGCTGAGTCAAGAAGGGCTTTTAGAAAATTTTTATTCTTTTTCATATCGACTCTCACCATCCGATAAAGTAACCCAGAATCCCAACCAAAAAGCCAATCAATAGATTAATAAATTTTACAAATACAAATCCCCTCTTTGACTCTGCTAACATCGGAAGCATTCCATGACCATCCTGAACTATTGAGCTTGCCATAAGTATACTAAATGGAATTGCACCTTGGGCAAATAAAGTAACAAATATCATATGAGGACCAGATTCAGGGATTAGACCTATCAAACATGCGATAATTAATATTATAAATTTATTAGACTCAATCCACTGTTCAATATTCAGTTGGCTTAATAACACTTGCATTACTAAAAGGGCTCCCAGTGTCCATAGAAAAATCCTGGGTATATGAACTTTTACAATATGCTTCCAAAGATGCTCTTCTAAAAAGTGTTCAGGTACAGTTGTGACAATAAAAAGAGAAACCGACGATGCTATAAGAAGTG
>JAGMCF010000143.1 GCA_023129415.1 Candidatus Cloacimonadota bacterium | reverse complement strand
ATACCATAGGTTATCAACTTGTTAGGTCAGCTGATTCAATTTCAGCAAATATAGCAGAAGGATTTGGGAGATTTCACTACAAAGAAAATCTGAAGTTTTGTTTTTATTCCAGAGGTTCATTGGAAGAAACACAAGATTGGCTAAGAAAAGCATACAAACGAAAACTAATAAGTAGTGATAATAAAGAGGAAATTAAATCCTTCTTATCAATATTTCCTAAAAAGTTTAACGCATACATTAACAAAATAAAGCAATATAAAAACCAGAATAATGAACAAACTAAATAATACCCAAAAATATCTTAACCGTTCACCAGTTCACAAATTTACAAGTTTACCAGTTTACCAATTCACAAGTTCACCAGTTCACAAGTTTACTAGTTCACCAATTCAACCAGTTCAATCAATTCAACCAATTAGAGATAAACTATGAAACATATATGCTCCCGAAAACAAATCGGGACACCCCATTAAATAGGAAAAGAGATTTAACGGGGCAGGCAAAGGAGCATGAAAATTACATTAGAGTTGTTGAATTAATCATGTTTTTAATTTTTTTCTTTGTGTCTTTGTGTCCATTCTCCGTAGCAGTAGGACTGCTACTGCGAAGGATGAACCTTTGTGGCGAAGGGATTTACAGATGAAAAAATATTATATTGAAAATTTATCAGATTCTTTGGGAACTGAAATTATCAGTTTCTTTGCAATTAGTGAAAAATCATTAAGAAAAAGTCGTACAGGAAAATCATACATTAGATTGACCTGTATAGATAAAACAGGTCAGATTATCGGGAATATTTGGGATAATGTGAAACAACTTGAATCCCAGTTCACTATTGGAGACATTGTTAAAGTTAGAGCATCAATTGATATTTATGAAGGTAATACCCAACTCAATATAACCAACATAAGAAAATCAGTTGAAAATGAATATGATATTTCAGATTTCTCTCCAACAACAACAAAAGACATAAATAAATTAACAGAACAACTTTTCGGATTTATAGATTCAATACAAAATCAATATCTAAATAAATTACTTCATCTTTTTTTTGATGATAAGGAATTTTTGAAGAAATTTACCTCTGCACCAGCTGCAAAATCCTGGCATCATAATAAAATTGGTGGACTTATACATCATACTATAACTGTGACAAATATTTGCAATTCTGTTGAAGGCAACTACGACAATATTGACCGGGATTTACTCGTATGTTGTGCTATTATCCATGATATAGGAAAAGTGGACGAATATTATCTTAGACCTTTTATAGACTTTACTGATGAAGGAAAACTTGTTGGTCACATCGTTATTGGAGATAAGATGGTAGTAGATAAATGTCAGCAAATTAATAACTTCCCAAAAATGCTTATTAATAAAATCCGACATTTGCTACTCAGTCATCATGGAGAAAGGGAAAAAGGAGCAGTAGTCTTACCAAAAACAAAAGAAGCCATCCTCCTACATTATGCAGATAATATGGATGCACATATAATGGGTGTTCAGGATTTAATTGAGAAAGCAAAAGTACGAAAGAGAGATTGGACTGATTTCGATAACTTGACAAAAAGAGAATATTATACGAAATAATAAGTTTTTATTGATTCATTAGCATCTTGGTAGTAAATTATTGTTTAAATATGTAGTGTAATCAATATAGGAAGTTTATCCTACTTTAAATGTAAAAAATACAAAAATAGGAGAGATAATGCAGAATATATCTTGAATAATACCAGAACAATCTTTAATATGGTTAAATGAATCGGTTAAGGAATTACAAGAGCAATTTCTACTTTACACAGCACTCAAGTTATTTGAAAAACATAAACTTACTTTAAAACAGGCAGCAGAATTTTCGAAGATGTCATTATGGAATTTTATAAAAGAATGTGAAAAAAATAACATCGCTATAATAGATTATGATAAAGAAGATTTTCTGGCAGAAATAAAAGATATAAAAAATGGAAAAATATAGAAAAAAAACCATAGTTGCTGATTCTTCCCCTCTTATTGCACTTACATCAATTAATCAGATTTCATCAGGAATACCCCAAGAATTTTGGATAGAGTTTCAGTAACTGACTACTAGTAAACAGAATACAGTAGGAAGTAAGTGGAAATTTATAGCTTCGGGATTATTAAATATTCTACAAAGATTTTTAAAATAATAAAATCCCGATAAATCGGGACGAGAGAATCAATTCTCTCACTAATACAAAAATAGTCCCGATAAATCGGGACTATTGGATGTATTTCAGCATCATTTATGATGCTTCCTTTGAATCAGCGAGATGATTTATCATCTCGCAGGAAAGAAAGTAGTCAAAAATTATTAAAATTTTGGGGGTATGCATGTTCTGAATATAATACCTTGACAAAAAGAGAATACTTTACAAAGTAATGACACAAAATACAAAAAGTCAAAAAATTGCAATAGGAAACAAAATGGAAGAAAACGAACAAAAGATCGTCAATACAATACTTACTCATAATCTACACCCCAGTGAAATAAATGTCAAAATTAGGTCCCTCCTGATAGAAATCTGGTGGGAGAAAAAAGTTAATGTCACAAATAGGCCATGAAGTATGTTAAACAGCAAAAAAAAAATTAATAGGAGAAAAAATGTTGAAACGAAGTGTAAATCCCGATCTATCGGGAAAGAAAAAAGTTGACTCAAAAAAATCTGCATTGGTGGTGGTAGCAATTATTTTTCTGCTATCAGCATTAAGTGTATGGTGTGTTATACCAAAAGATGTTGTGAAATCTGCTTTGGAAGCCCGAATCTATGATACAAATGTGGAATGCCTTGCGCAAGGAGATTATATGCCAAAACCATTTGATAACACAGCTTTAACTCTAACCCAGGATGACAATAAAATGAATCTTCTATGTAGTGGACAAGGCGGTTATTTCCCAAAACCTGATCCAGATGATACAACTAATACGAAAATTACTCCTGTTATTCCAGACTCTTATGAAACTGAAATAAATATTCTGTGTAGCATAGAAGACGAGTATTAGCTGAAACCATTAACACAGATGAGGATGATGGGAACTAACAAAAAGATTGAGCAATAGTATGATAGACTTTATTATATTCCATCGTTTAGGAATACTTCATTTTCTTAACCTATTCTTCTGGATTTACATATATAGAAAGAACACCTTAAAAGGATTAAATAGAGAAGCTGTAAAATACTTTGTGTATTATCTTGCTGCTTTTATAATCTGGGATACCCTTATGATTGTTAGTGGTTATTCTGCAAGAGTCTATCTTATTTTCCTGGCTATAGTCTGTATCTATGAATTGTATTTTATTCTGACCATTCTCTTCAAATTGGCAGGGTGGGATTATGTCTGGTTTGCTATTTTAATTCCTGCCCTGCCAACTATATTAGGTATAATTTTATCGCTGAAATATAAGAGCTATCAACCTGCAAATACTGTTGACTTTTTCAATTCTGTGATTCTGTTAATTGGTTCTACTTTAGTTTTGTTTTATTTGTTATTAAAGAAACCATTTATTGAAAACATTGAAACATTCTTTGTTTTTTCAGGTTTTATTTTGTATTTTGGCTTACATATTTTAGCCAGTAATATTATGATATTTGGTTTTTTTAAACATTTGGTCTTTGCTAAAAATGCAACTTTAATTGGACTAATTTATTGGTTAGGGAGTGTCATATGTATACGGAAAATCAGATACAGATATTCGTCTTAATATCGTCTATTTTTCTCGGGTTGTTTATTTTAACAACTGTATATCTCATTATTAAGTTAAAGTTGAATGGAATTCTTCTTAGGAAATCAAAGGAGAGGCTGAAAGAGTACTCAGAAGACCTTGAGAAAATGGTGGAAAAAAGAACTGTCCAATTAGAAAAATCAGAGAAATCATACAGACACCTCTATGAGCTAAATAAAGGGATTCTTGAGAATTCTCCAGGAGGAATAATAAGGCTGGATAGTGAACTTAAGATTAGATATGAAAATCCAGAAATGAGAAGGATTTTGGGAGTCCCTTCTGGTGAAGAATCAAAGGCTATAGGAATGGATATAAGAGAACTTCCGTCAATAAAAGAAACAGGAATTTCAGCTATTTTCAAAGATCTTTTTGATGGGAAGGAAATCGCCATTGAAATTCCTTTTACCTCTATTTACGGAAAAGAAACTTATATCACTTTAAAAGGGGTTCCTATCTTTGGAAATGATAAATTTACAGGAGCAGTTTTGCTCATAAATGATATCACCGAGCGAAAGCAGTCAGAAGACAAAATCAAAGCATCCCTGAAGGAGAAAGAGGTGATGCTTAAGGAAATTCATCATCGTGTTAAAAATAATATGCAGGTTATTATAAGCCTGCTCAGACTCCAAGCAAGAAATATTAAGAATAAACAAGCTATCGAGATTATCAGGGTGTCTCGAAACCGTATAAAATCAATGGCACTTATCCATGATAGATTGTATCAGTCCCAAGACCTCGCAAAAATTAGCATTGCAAAATACATCCAAAAGTTAACAATTGATTTATTCCGTTCATACAAAATTAGTTCCAATGAAATCAAAACAAAAATAAATATCGCTGATATTTCACTGGATATAAATTCAGCAATCCCTTGTGGATTAATCATAAATGAACTTATTTCAAATTCATTAAAACATGCTTTCCCTAAGGATAAGGAAGGTGAAATAAACATTAACTTTCATTCTGATAATAATAGTAATCTAACACTAATTTTCAGTGATAATGGAATTGGTTTCCCAGAAGACATAGACTTCAGAAATACAGAATCTTTGGGTTTGCAACTAGTAAATATATTAGTCAAACAACTAAATGGTACTATCGATCTTGAGGCAAATGGGGGAACAACATTTAGAATTACTTTTCCATCATAAAACTCATACATTAAATAAGACAATTAAAAAATACAACAATATTACATTTGCAAATAAAACTGCAAAATAAATTAACCACCGAAGTCACCGAAACACACCGAATAAAAAATAAATAAATAATTTTCAGTGAATCTCGGTGTTCTCGGCCTGCCTGGTGTAGCCTTGGCGAAGACAGGTGGTGAAAAAGGAACAATGTTATATTATTAAGATTTATAAATTTGTGTATCCACATAAAGGAAATTCCTATGCAATCAAGTTACTTAATACTGGCTAATTGTTTTTTGTGCTGTAAATAAGATTTGAACCTCTATAGTATTAAAAATGAAATCTTTGTTTTCCCGACATGTCGGGATCAAAATTTAAATTTTGTCCCCAATTTAATTGGGGATAGAATTTTAATCTTTTACCTTTAATCTTTAATCTTTGCGGTTTACCGCGCTATGTCAGGAAAATATTTTACATTTTGAGAGTTCCTCCTTATTTTTCTTGACTTCAAAAATTTCTTTTTTCCCTTTGTAAAAAATGTAAAACTACATAGAACAGATAGAAATATTTTGGATGCCGAAAATTGATTCAATTAATTCTATTTTTAGAAATTCTCTGTGTTCTTTGTGGTTAATTAAGGATGTATCATGAAAATTAAAATAACTTTCCCTGATGGTTTAATTAAAAAATATGATAAAGGTATTACTCCAATACAGATAGCTGAACAAATCAATGAAGAGCTTGATAAGGAAATAGTTTCAGCAAAATTGGATGACAAAGAAGTAGACCTTAATCATAAAATAATGTATGACTCATCTCTAATATTTTATAAATTCAAAGATGAAGAAGGAAAAAAGGTTTATTGGCACAGCACCTCTCATATTATGGCTCAAGCAGTAAAAAGACTTTATCCAGATGTAAAAGTTGCTATCGGTCCTGCGATTGAAAATGGCTTTTATTATGACTTTGATAAAAAAACTCCATTTACTGATAATGATTTATTAAAAATTGAAGATGAAATGCAGAAAATAATTGATGAAAATTTCTATTTCGAAAGAAGAGAGATTCCTCATTCTGAAGCAATTGAAATATTTAAGAGTCTTGGAGAAGACTACAAAATTGAGTTAATAAACAAACTCCCGCCAGATGAAACTATTTCAATTTATGTTTTAGGTGATTTCGTGGATCTGTGCAGAGGTCCTCATTTGTTATCTACAAATAAGGTAAAAGCCTTCAAACTTCTTAAATTTTCCGGTGCATACTGGCGTGGAGATGAAAAGAATAAGATGCTTCAGAGAATTTATGGTATATCTTTCCCAAGTAAAAAGGAATTAAGAGCACATTTGCAAAAATTGAAAGAAGCAGAAAAACGAGACCATAGAAAACTTGGAAAAGAGTTGGATTTATTTGGATTTTATGAAGAAGTTGGAGCAGGGCTCGTTCACTGGCATCCAAAAGGTGGGATAATCCGTGATATCATAGAAAATTTCTGGAAAAAGGAGCATTATAAAGCTGGTTATGAAATTGTCTTTACTCCTCATATTGGCAGAGCAAATCTCTGGAAAACCAGTGGACATCTTGATTTCTATTACGACAGTATGTATGCTCCTATGAAAATCGATGAGCAGGATTATTTTATCAGACCTATGAACTGCCCATTCCATATCATGATTTATAAATCACAATTACGGAGTTACAGAGAACTGCCAATAAAATATGCAGAACTCGGAACTGTGTATCGTTACGAGCGTTCAGGCGTTTTGCACGGACTTATGAGAGTGCGTGGCTTTACTCAAGATGATGCACATATTATTTGCACTCCAGAGCAACTTGAAGATGAAGTTGTAAAATTATTGGATTTCTCAATATTCTTTCTAAAATCTTTTGGATTTGATAGATATGACATATTCCTTTCAACCAAACCTGATAAATGTGTTGGTGAAGATGAAGATTGGGAAAAAGCAACTGACTCTTTAAAGAAAGCATTAGATATTTCAAAGCTACCTTACAAAATTGACCCGGGTGAGGGTGTATTCTACGGACCGAAAATTGATATAAAAATAAAAGATGCTCTTGACCGTTCATGGCAATGCACCACGATTCAGTTTGATTTTAACCTGCCCAAAAGTTTTAATATGATATATATTGGTAAAGATAACGAAGCTCATCGTCCTTTTATGATTCATCGTGCTTTGCTCGGCTCTCTGGAAAGATTCTTTGGAGTCTTGATTGAGCATTATGCTGGAAATTTCCCTTTATGGCTTGCTCCGGTTCAGGTAAAAATTATTCCAATTAGCGAAAACCATTTTGAATATGGAAAAAAAATTTTGGACAAATTAAGAAATGAAAATATTCGTACTGAACTAAATATCCAAAATGAAAAAATTGGATATAAAATCCGAGAGGCTGAAAAAGAAAAAATCCCCTATATGATTATTGTTGGTGATAAAGAAGTTGGAAATCAAAATATTTCTGTTAGAAAACACAAGAAAGGAGATTTGGGTGCATTTCAGCTTAATGAGTTTATGGATAGGTTGAAGCAAGAGGTAAACAAAAAACAATAATATTGAAAAATGATGCATATAATAATTTTCTACATTGTGGTGCAAGTCCAGATTGCAGGACTTGGCTCGATAGGAACGAAGTGACATTGAGCCGAGAACTGCTGTCAGATAACAGAAAACTCTAACATAGGAAAAAATATTTCTATGAGATGCAAAAAAGAAGAATTTATTAAAAACGAATATTTCCATTTCTACAACCACGCAGTTGAGGATTTAAATCTCTATAGAACTGATGAAGATTATCTGTACTTTCTAAACAAATTTAAAAAGAAATTGAACACATATCCATTAACCGTTGTAGCATATTGTTTAATGCCAAATCATTATCACTTTTTATTAAGGCAAAATAGTGATATTCCAATATACAGAATTTTTAATGATTCGTTTACCTCTTATGTATTGCACTATAATTCAAAATACAAAAGAAAAGGTTCTTTATTTCAAGGACCACTCCAGCATATTCGTGTCAAAAAACATGAATATTTTGTTTGTTTATGCAAATATATTCACTATAATCCCAAAAAGGCTAATCTTGTGAAAGATTTATCTGAATGGAAATATTCAAACTACCTGGAATGGATTAATGCAAGAAAAGGCGAATTGTTTAGTGAAGAATTAAGAGACATAATTGCCAGTGATTATAGAAATTATTCCGTGACTTTATTAGATTATGAGGAATATATTAACGAAAGAGATTTTCAAAAATTAGCACTAGATCTTTAAATAAGCAAAGCTTGGCTTGATGGGAACGAAGTGACTTTGAGCCGAGAACTGCAAAAACACATTGTCTGTTCTCGCACCACACTTCGTTGCGGTGCAAGTCCAGACAGCAGAACTTGGCTCGCAAGAGAGACTTAGGTGCATTTCGGTTTGAAGGCTTTATGAAAAATTTGACATATGATTATTGATGTTTTCTATTAAGATTTAATTTGAAACATTATAAGATATAAGTAACTAGAAGAGAAATATTTATGAAAAAGAAAAATATACCCAAATTCAAAAATGAAGATGAAGAAAGAGAATT
>JAGMCF010000142.1 GCA_023129415.1 Candidatus Cloacimonadota bacterium | reverse complement strand
CAATGACAGATAAAGAAATGGATTTATCTGCAAAAAAGTTTAAACAATTTGCTGCACCAGAACTGGTTTTATTCGCTGAAATTGATGATCAACCGATACGAGTTTCTGTTACAATACCTGATATAAATCAAGTATTGAAAAAATTAAATGGTAGATTAGGACCAATTGAAATTTTGAAGTTCCTTCATTATAAGAAGAAAATTGATGGAACTCGTTCACTTATCGGTGGAGTTAAAAAAGAATATCGTAAAAAAGGCATCTTTGCTGTTTTATATTATGAAACAGAAAAGAATGCTGTACGATTAGGTTACAAATGGGGTGAACTCGGCTGGAATTTAGAAGATAATGATTTAATCAATCGGTTTGATATAGCGATTGGTGGAATGATATATAAGAAATATAGAATTTTTGAGATGGAAATATAAAGGGATAATGAAAGACAAAACATTACTAATTTGCTTTATAATCTCAATCCTCATACACAATTGGTATAGCTAGATATATTCAATTCATTAGCACTGAGTCTTTAATTTATGCGAAAATTTATTTCACTTACAATTTTTGGAATAGCAATGGGATTCCTTGAGGCAGCGGTTGTTGTTTATTTAAGAGATATTATCTACCCTGAAGGTTTCTGCTTCCCATTAAAAGATATACCAGTAAATCTTCTTTTTGTTGAATTGGGAAGAGAGGTGGCAACAATAATAATGCTTATTACTATTGGTATTATTGCAGGAAAAACCTTAGTTGAAAAGTTTTCTTATTTTCTTTTTAGTTTTGGCATCTGGGATATTTTTTATTACATCTGGCTAAAAGCAAGTTTGAACTGGCCTCCTTCATTATTTACTGATGATATTCTTTTTCTGATACCCATTCACTGGGTTGGTCCTATCATTGCTCCTGTAATAGTTTCTCTAACAATGATTACATTTTCTTTAATCACAGTATATTTTCTGGATAAGGGATATATTTTTAAACCTAATAAATTTGATTGGCTTTTGATATGTATTACCTGCATTATTATCTTTATTTCCTTCATTCTTGATTTTCCCCAAATGATTGCCCATAAAATATCTTCTCCCTACAGATGGGAACTTCTTATTACTGGTGAACTTCTTGTTTTATTTGCATTTATCAGAATTTGTAGGAGAAAAAAAGTATGAGAAAATTCGCAGAACTGGTACTGAAATATCGTGTTCCGATTATAATTGGAACTGTTATTATAACAGTATTTATGGCATTCCAATTAAGAAAACTGGAAATTAACAGCGACATCCTGGAATACTTACCGCAAGATGATCCGAATGTAGTATTATTCAATGAAGTCGGAGATAAATTTGGTGGCAATTCACTGGCAATGATTGCGCTAGAAAAAGATGATATCTTCAATCCAAACACCTTAAACCGGATAAACACGATAACACAAAAATTCAAAGAAATGCCTGAAATATCTTATGTAATTAGTCTTACGGATGTTATCGATATCAAGAAAATGGAAGATGGACTGGAAGTTGGAAAATTGGTTGATGAGCGCCATATTCCATCTGAAAAAAATGAACTGGAAAGAATCAAGAATTACACATTATCCAAAGAAATGTATCGTGGAAATATCGTTTCGGATGATGGAACTATCGCGGTTATAATCGCCAGATTAAGAAAAGATGTCGATAGAATTGCTGTCGGGCGAGAAATGAAAGAATTTGTTCTATCTACAAAAGGAAATGAAAAACTATATTTTGCCGGTATTCCATTCCAGATGATTTTCCTGATAGATGTTATTAATTCCGATATTATTAAATTACTTCCCGTAGTGATTCTCTTGCTTATTATCACTCTGGCAATAAGTTTCCGCAGCAAGCGAGGAGTGATATTACCACTTGCAACTGTGATTATCAGCACAACCTGGGGTTTGGGATTAATGTCTTTATTTGGAATCAAACTGACAATCGCTTCTGACGGAATGCCCATCTTACTGCTTGCTATCGGCAGTGCTTATGGAATTCATCTGGTAAACAAATATTTAGAAGATATCCGTAAAGGTGATAATAAAATAGAAGCTATCAAAGACACTATCAGCGAAGTTGGCATTCCGATTTTCTTGGCAGGATTGACCACAGCAATCGGATTTTTAGCATTTTTAGTTTCTAATCTGACGATTATTAAAGAGTTTGGAATTTTCACGGCAATTGGAGTTTTGTTCGCCTTTATTGTTTCAATCACTTTTTTACCGGCTTTGCTGTCATTTATGTCTCCGCCTAAAATCAGAAAGAATCAGAAATATATCCAACTTGCTTCAACGAATCGTTTTATGAAAAGGTTAAGTGGAGTCATTATAAAAAGAAAAGTTGGAATCGTGCTTGTAGGATTCTTTATTTGTGCAATCGGTATTTTTTCTATTTTTAATATTAGCAGAGAAGTAAATATGGTGGATTACTTTAAAAAAGATAGTGAAATTCGTGAGGCAGAAGATATGATGGAATCAAAACTCGGTGGTTCCATTCCTATCCAGATTTTAGTGAAAGGAGATTTACAGGAACCGGCAGTATTAAAAGAAATGATAAAATTGGAAAAATGCCTGAAAAGCCTGCCGGATGTACACAGTCCGCAATCTATTGCCGATCTGATCTGTGAAATGAACGATGTGATGAATGACAGTTATTGCATTCCCGAAACCCGCGAAGGAGTGGCAAATCTCTGGTTCTTTTTAGAGGGAAATGAAATTCTCCCACAATTGATCAATTCCCATAATAATGAAGGATTAATTCAGGCAAAACTGGGAACGGTTAATACAAAAAAAGCGAATCTAATAACTGGTCAAATTGATCGATTTATTTCTGAAAATATAAATTCTGATATTTTAATGATCGACTTAACAGAAGCAAATTCCAATATAAATGAAATAAATCTGGAAAGAGTGGAAAATATCTCAAATAAGATTTTTTATGATGCTGTTCATTATGGTTTTGAAATAAAAGATCGAGATGCTTTAGAAGATATCCTGCATAAATATCTAACTCAAGATTATCAGGAAATTCCAACTTCCAGCCTAACAGCAAAATTGGTAGATTATATGAATGATGAGGATAGTGATCTGCTGATCGAAAATTCATCAATGCGGAATAATATAGCAAAATCACTCATCAGATATTTTGAGAAAAACTATGATTATTCTGAAAAAGGAATTGTTTCAAACTTAAAGAAAGTTGTTCCAAATTCATATTATGAAGATGATCCTGAAATGCTGGATTATGCAGCGATGTCGATTAAATCTATCATCAATAATGAAATTGAATGGAATAAAGTGAATAATTTAATGAAAGAAATAGCACCATTATTATCAAAAGATATTCAGCAAAATTCTGATTTTCATAAGAATCTGATCGGTGATGTCTGGGAAATTAATGATACTAAAATTTTCCTTTCTAATTCAAAATTTAAAAACTTAAATAAAGATGATCAACACTCAACAATCCCGTTAGATTTACAGCAAACCGGTATGCCGATAATCTATAAAGACATCGACAACAACATCGTTTCCAGCCAGACATATAGCCTTATTTTTGCAATCGGGCTTGTATTGATTTTGTTGGCAATTCAATTCAGATCATTTATCGGCGGTTTGATTTCCATTTTGCCAATTATTCTTACTGTTCTTTTCAATTTTACAATAATGTGGATTTTCAAAATTCCTTTGGATGCCGCAACTGTGATGATTGGAAGTGTTGCTGTAGGAATTGGCATAGATTATACTATCCATTTTAATAACCGTTTCCATTTTGAAATTGGCAAGAAGAATAGTGTAGAGAATGCTCTTGATACAACTCTGCAAACAACTGGTAAAGGCATAATAATTAATGCTTTTTCTGTGATGGTAGGTTTTCTGACACTTTTATTGGGCAGTATTGTTCCGATGCAAAGATTTGGGTGGCTAATTGCACTTACAATGGTAATTAGTGCTACTGCTTCTATAACATTTTTGCCATCATTACTATTGATTACACACGCTTCTTTCATCGGAGATTTGAAACATCTGGCGTTGAGACGAGCAATAAATATCAAAGCAAATATAAAACAGAAAGTGAATAATTTCAAAGAAAAAAAATGAGGAAATAATTATGGAATGGAAAAATAATTTAATGAAGCTCTTTAAAAAGAAAAAAGTGGGTTTGGTTCTTGGCTGCGGAGGCGCAAAAGGGTTATCTCATATCGGTGTGATAAAGTTTTTAGAGGAGACAGATGTAAAAATTGATTTTATTACCGGTTCAAGTATTGGAGCTATGATCGGAGGCGCTTATGCCAGCGGATTAAGTATCAAAGAAATTGAAGATATTGCTTTGAAAACAAATTTAACTTCCACAGCAAAACTTTTTTCACCCGGATTTGGGAAATCAGGTTTGGTTACAGGAATAAATGTTCAGAAATTTTTAACCTCAATATTAGGTGAAAAAAAGATAGAAAATCTACAAATTCCTTTTACAGCAGTAGCAACCAATATCCTCACGGGTCAGGAAATCCTTTTTAATAAAGGCGATTTAGTAGAAGCAATTCGTGCCAGTATTTCAATCCCTATCGTTTTTCAACCGGTAATCTTGAATAATATTGTTCTCGTTGATGGCGGACTTGTTAATCCTGTTCCAATTGATGTAGCTCGTAAAATGGGAGCGGATTACATTATTGCAGTTAATATTCTGTCATCAAAAAATAAACCGGACATTAAACGTGATAAAAAGAGACCCAATAAAATAGATTTAGAGAAACCTCTCGAAATTATTCCAATTTTACAAAAAAAACTCGACGACTTGATAATAGACCACAAATGGATAAGGAATTTCATCAAACACAAAGAGAAACAAGACTTGCCGGGGATGAAAAAAATATTACATCAGTCAGTTCTGATTGCTCAAGAAAAGTTAATTGAATTATCCATCGATTTATACAAACCTGATGTTTTGATAGAACCCGATGTTGGTGATATTAATATGTTCAATTTTTATAAAGCAAAAGAAATAATTGAAAAAGGTTATAAATCTGCTCATGCAGTTTTCAATAAAAATAAATAAAATATGGAGGAACCAAAATGAAAAAAATGTCAATAACCATTACAATGCTTCTAATTTGGGTGTGTGGAAGTATTTATGCTCAAACACCCGCAGCAGAAGATATTCTTAAAAATGCAGATGCGGTTGTGAATGCACCCAAGGATCAGGAAATTACACTTGAGATGATTCTCATTGACAAGAAGGGAAAAGAGAAAAAAAGAGTAGCAAAGATGTGGCAGAAAGGGAGTGAAAAAAGAATGATTAAATTTCTTTTACCTGCAGATGTAAAAGGTTTAGGATTTCTTGATTTGCCAGACGATATAATGTATCTTTATTTACCAGCCTTCAAAAAGATACGGAGGATTGCCTCTCATGTAAAGAATACAAGTTTTGCCGGCACTGATTTTACCTACGATGATATGGCATCCATCAATTATACTGATGAGTATGACCCAAAGTTGATCGGAACTAAGAAAGAAAAAGGGTTAGACCACTATCTTCTTGAACTTATACCTAAAAAAGGAATCAAGAAGGACTATTCCAAATTGGTGATGTGGGTAAGGAAGGATAATTTTTATCCAGTTAAAATTGAGCATTACGATAAAGCAGGGAAACTCTGGAAGGTAATGGATAGAAAGTGGATAAAAAAAGAAGGGAAATACTGGATAGCCAAAGAAGCCAAGATGACGGACCTTAAAAAAGAACATAGAACCAAAATGCTTATTATTGAAGTCAAATTTGATCAAGATTTAAAAGACGAATTTTTTTCTCAACGATATCTTAAGCGAAGAGAAAAATAAATTGAATTAGAAAGAGGTGTAAATATGCGCAGATATATTTTTCTAACGGTTATACCTTCTATTTTATTACTATCTGCATCGGGATTTTGTGAGATTGATATTAGCGGAGAATTTCTTACTGATAACCGTTTCAGGATAAAAGGGGATAATAAGTTCACATGGAATGAGAACCGTCTTGTACTCAAACTTGATTCAGAAATCTCTGTAGCACATCTTTATGGTGAAATCTGGCTGAGAGGATTTGGGTTCCCCAGCATATCCCAATCATCTGATTTACAGAAAAAAAGCAAAGAAAATGTCAGTCCCTGGGCAATTGAACTTAGAGAGGCCTATATAGATTTTTACAAGCTTTTTACCAATAACTTGGAACTACGAATAGGCAGGCAGAGAATTGCCTGGGGAACAGCCGATAAATTTAATCCTACAGATAATCTCAATCCCGATGACCTTGAAGATATAATGGATTTTGGAATAAAGCTTGGCTCAAATTCTCTAAAATTGATTTACTATTTAGGGAGTTGTACTTTCACTGGTGTCTATATTCCTGTTTTCACTCCTGCTGTGCTTCCTTCAAGTGACTGGGCTTCAGCTCTTTCTTCACCGCCTTCTCTTCCATCAGGAATGACCTTGCGGAATTTTACTGATTCAATAATTTTACCGGAGAATAATCCGAAAAAAAATTCAATGGGTGCTTTTAAAATTGCTGGCAATCTATTCAACTATGATTTATCAATCAGTTATTTTTATGGAAGAGATGACCTGCCTTTGATTAACAAGATTGAGATAACTCCAGTTGATTCTTCGACTGTAGATGCCAATGTCGAAATGATTTATCCCAAAATGCAGGTATTCGGGGCTGACCTTGCAGGAGCAGTTAGCAATATTGGAATCTGGGCTGAAGGAGCATGTTTTATACCTGAAAAAGTGGAGATGAAAACTTTCACAGTAGGTGTGGGAACACAAACTTCTATTGCCTTAGATGATGAGTTTTATTTTAAGTATGTTTTCGGAGGTGATTACACTTTCAAAAATGGTATTTATATCAATGGTCAGTATCTTCATGGATTTATTCATGAAAGAGGTGATGGTAATCTGGAAGATTACTTTATGACTGGTATTGAAAAGAAACTTTTCAGCGATGAATTAAATGTTAAAATAGGATTTGGTGCAGAAATTAAAGATTTTGAGAATATAAAAGACAATCTGGCAACTATGATTTTCCCGGAAGTGAACTACTATCCTGTGGATAATACCGAGATAAGTATTGGTGCCTACTTGATTGATGGAAAGGATACTACCAATTTCGGAAAAGTAAAAGACAACGATGAGATATATTTGAAATTTAAATATAGATTTTGAGAACTTTGAAGGAATGGAAGTGAAAGAAATCATCCCAATAGTATTTGGAATATTAATTTTTATTTTTGGATTTACAATTACTATTATTCCAAATAGAGCGATAAATTGGCTAAATGAATTTATAAAGGAATTTGTATATTTACCAGATAATTTAGTTCACATAATAGGATATATTTTGGGGTTAATCGGGATAGCAATAGTTGTTATTACAATTTTGGGAAGATAATTTATGAAAGAAATATTAAATAAATCTGAAAGAGATAATAAACTCGTAATAAGATAGTCCAATTACTTTAAGATATGATTCAAATACAAGTTGCTTATTATATGTTTTTAGACCATTCTATACTACAAGTCCTTTTTTATTCACTATTTTTTCATCCATATAAGATTGCACTACATCAAAAATCTCATTAATTTTCATAGATTTAGGTATATAATTACGAATTCTTTCTAAATAATGTCTATTTTTAATAGTTTGAAATGTTGGTAAAAAATTGATATCATATACCCACCCAATCTGAAGCAG
>JAGMCF010000141.1 GCA_023129415.1 Candidatus Cloacimonadota bacterium | reverse complement strand
TTCTCTGAAACGTCTGTAAGAAGGAGCTGTGCTCCATATTATGAACCAGAGATTCATAATACAGACGGAACATAGTTCCGTGTTACAGAGGGAGTAGAGTTACCAAGTGCGAAACTTGAGTAATTAAATAGTGTAATTTTTTAGATTTATTTTATTTCATAACATTGTATAATGGATTATCAAATTATGTTAGGCTTTTAGGTATGCATAAACTTAGTCGGAAAAAACAAATGGGAAAACACATTTTGATATGTATTACAACAATTATAATATTACTGACATTTTGTGATGCAATAGCACTTCCACCGCCAGGGTATATTGAGGAAACGAAGGCTAAAGCTGATCTTATAATTATTGGTAAGACTACGAATATTAACTCAATAGTGGATATAAAAAGTTACGAATTATTCAGTATAGGTATCAACCCTATAGTTGTGCTGAAGGGTAAAATTCCTGAGAAAAGTAAGCAAAAAGACAGAGATTCTACACTCTATCTTCTCTTTTCCAGGATAGAGGAACCCACGGACAAAGGCAATGGAAAAATAATTGCTGTCGACATAGTTGGACCTACCCTACCCCAACCCAAGGAGGAAGAAACAATTCTCATCTTCTTGATTAAGCACTTAAAGGAAGGTTGTTTCGGGGTAGCTTCAGGGAGCTGTGGTTATATACATCTAGACACTGATTCAACAGAAGAATTGATAGAACTTAAGAAGGAAATCGAGTTGTATCGTGAATGGTGCAGGCAAATTAAGAATGTAGAGCTAAGTAAAGCTATGGATAGCTACTACCAGAAAACCTTAGACTTTCTTGAAGAAAATAATAGG
Source organism: Candidatus Cloacimonadota bacterium (assembly GCA_023129415.1). Classification (GTDB taxonomy): domain Bacteria; phylum Cloacimonadota; class Cloacimonadia; order JGIOTU-2; family JGIOTU-2; genus JAGMCF01. The sequence continues at coordinate 13,869 of JAGMCF010000141.1, read as the reverse complement.
AGGAAAAGATGCAAAAACTAAAAGTATCTATCGGATTAACCTTGTTGTGCTTTTTGATGTTATCAAATATATCATTTGCACAGCTTACTGGTATTAAGTATATCGGGGGAACTGCTCCTGATTATACAAATCTTGAGAATGCAATCAATGATTTGAATTCTCAAGGAGTTGGTTCAGGTGGAGTAACCTTCTTGATTCGCAGTGGAACCTATGCTGAAACTGATAACTTAATTATCCTTGATGTTGTTACAACAGAATCCAATCCTGTTGTCTTCCAACCTGATACCGACGCTATAGTTGAAATTAACATTACAATAACTGGAGATAATAGCTGTGGCTTTAAAATTCATAATTCAGATTATATTAGTTTTAATGGAACTCCTTATGAATCAATTGAAAATAGTAGAAATATGACAATCAACGGTATCCGTAATAATGAGGATGATATTTTTGTTATCTGGATAGCAAACGGTTCAGACCATATCACCTTGGAGAATCTTATAATAAACAGTATAAGTGAAGCAACCGATACAGGTTGGTCAACTCCTGTTTATTGTTCAACTTATGAGGTCCCATCACCTTTAGTTGGTATGGACTCATTCACACTTTCTAACTGCGAAGTTATTGGTGGTTCTACCTATGGTGTTTTTATGGATGGGGATACTGGTATTCAACTGTCCAACTTCAATATTATAAATAATACTATTCATGATTTTCAAAAATATGGCATTCACCTTTTAACAGATATTATCAACTGTAATGTAGAAGGAAACGAAGTGTATCAAACTTTTGCTGAGGCAAGAAGTTCTGTTTACGGAATAAGAGCTGGTTCATCAAGCTGCAGCGGAACTACAATCCATCATAACTATATTCACGATCTATGGTGTTCCTCAACTGCTAAACCCTATGGAATATTTATCACCTCAAATTCACATCATAATCTGATTTATAATAATATTATATACCTTTGTCCAGTGCCAACTGTTAACAAAGCATATGGAATCTATCGTGCAAGCACTGATTATACCTATAATGAGTTCTACTATAATACTGTCTATATGGGTGGAAACAGCACAATAGAAAGATCATCATACTGCTTTTGCACCACTGCAGATTTTGGTGGTGATATTTTCAAAAATAATATATTAATAAACGAAAGAACAGGTGGTGGGAATAATCATTACGCAATTAAGATGAAAACGGAAACATTTGATGAAAGTGATTTCAATTTCTTAACAGTGAATTCCGATGACCCTGCTGATGATCGCTTTGTAGCACAGTTAGGCAGTATAGATTATAATACCTTAGCAGATTTACAAAGTGCTCCCGGATATGCTCCAAGAGATGAGAATTCCATAACAGGTGACCCTGATTTGAGTTTCCCCAATCTACATCTAAATTCAACCAGCCTTTGCATCGGAGCAGGAACTCCTATTACCGGAATTACAACTGACTTTGATTATGACCTTCGTGATGAGGTAAATCCAGATATTGGAGCAGATGAGTTTATTTCTAACCATGCACCTGTAATCACTTATTTTTTCCCGGAAGAGATAGCATTTTCAATTAAACAAAATACTGAGCAATTATTTAGTATAACAGCTGAAGATCCTGACGAGGATTCTCTATTTTATTTCTGGTATCTTGACGATATACAGCAAAGTGAAAGTAGCTATGAATTTACTTATACCTTTTCAGATACTGGTGATTTTGTAGTTAAGGCATTAGTATCAGATGGCGAATTAGCAGATAGCACATTGTGGGATGTTACAGTAACCTCTGGAGTAGCTGTTGATGATAATTTTAAATTGACAGATGGGATACAACTTTATCAGAATACCCCAAACCCATTCATTGAATCCACAAAGATTTCTTTTTTAGCCACGGATTTACACAGATTTACACAGATTAAGATTTATAATGTAACAGGGCAACTAGTAAAAAATCTGGAGTGTGGATCCGTCAACCGGTCGGACACAAAAGCAGCAGAGGCACTTTACTCCATACAATGGGATGGAACTGGTATGAATGGGAATAAATTACCATCTGGTATTTATTTCTATCGTCTAAAATCTGATAACATCATTTCTGAAGTCAAAAAAATGGTGCTGATACGATAAGTCGATTTGATAAAATATCACCCCAGGGAACCTTCTTTTAATTTGGCTTTTATTACAGAAATTTTGTTAGAAGGGTCTTTTTTTATTCTTACTATTTCTCTATCTTATATCTAAATCCCAGTATCTCGTTGTTGTATAATGGGCAGGAAATACCCTTGAGAGGATATTCATCATGCATAAGTGCATTGTTCTTTAAATAAAACATTTCCCTACAGCCTGGACCACAAGGGGGTGCGTTAGAGTCAACGCTTAAAATTAACCATTCAGAAACATTGCTTTTGATAAAATGTAATGGAAATTGACCCTCATTATTTATTTCTAAACAGACTGGATTGTAAACAGTGTCATTTTCAACTGAATTGAAAGAAAAGCAGATTGAAATCTCAGTTAGATCAGGTAGAGAACATCCCATCCAGTTACAAAAAGCATTAGCTTCAAACCATCTGAGATTTGTAACTGGTCCATAAATAAAATTAGAAGGAGCTGACTCCCAATAATGTATCTTATTTAAATCCCATTCTCGTGGAGCATACATTTTAAATCTTCCCTGGAAATTCCAACCCACTTCCCGGTTTTGCATTATCCCCTCTTTCACCAGCCAATATTCTTTAATTTCATACCCGTCATCATTGATAAATGCTGCAAACTGTTCATTTGAAACTTCAAATTTGCTTATGTAAAAACCGTTAGTGTTTTCAGAAGCCATTTTGTTCTTATCTTGATGAAAACTATATCTGCCTTTCTCAACCTTCTTCATTTCATAATAAATGCGTCCTTGAAAAATTATCTTGGGAAGCACAGTATATTTTTGGAGGTTAAAGTCTTTTGGCAATAAGTTTAGCGGTATTTCTAACCAATAATTTTCTTTTTTTTCTATCTTTCCATAATCTTTTTTAATCCTTTCTTCATTGATTAAAATAGCAGTTAAGCTTTCTTTTTGATAAATATTTATCTTTGTTTCTATTCCCTTTAGGAAATTTTCAATTCGATATTCCACAACAAATATGCTGTCAAAAATATGTTCTTTTACATCTAATAAGATTGGAGGTTGGAAGGAAAAAAGATCGGTAAAGGAAAGTATAATTGATAACAATATAAAAATTATAAAAATATTTTTCATAATTATAATTTAGGATTTGATATAATATTTTGTCAATTTAAAATGATTTTGAACATAATCATACTATTAATGACATTAGATAATTTTCTTGACATTATTTTATAAAGTAAGTGAAAGAAATTCAAAATGAAATTGAAAGAAGGGAGATTAAGATATGATTAATATAGCAATTAATGGCTTTGGTAGAATCGGAAGATTAGTATTCAGAGTAATGCAAGAAAGAGAGAACTTCAATGTACTGGCTGTAAATGATATTACAGATGCAAAAACTTTAGCTCAATTACTGAAATATGACTCCACGCATGGTCAGTTCAAAGGTTCAGTTGAAGCCAAAGAAAATGCCTTAATAGTCAATGGAAAAGAAATCAAAGTTTTTGCAATAAGAGACCCTGCAGACCTTCCCTGGAAAGAACTGAACATTGATGTAGTTATTGAAGCTACAGGTGTGTTTCGTAAGAGAGCACAAATTGCCAAGCACCTTGAAGCAGGCGCAAAAAAAGTTTTATTAACAGTCCCTGCAAAAGATGAAATTGATGCAACAATTGTATTGGGCGTAAATGATTATATGTTGAAACCTGAACATAAAATTGTATCAAATGCTTCATGCACAACAAATTGCTTAGCTCCTATTGTAAAGGTGTTGCATGATAACTTTGGCATTAAATATGGACTTATGACTACAATCCATGCTTATACAAGTGACCAAAAACTTTTAGATGCACCTCATAAAGATTTACGAAGAGCTCGTTCTGCAGCGATGAATATTATACCTACAACTACAGGTGCAGCCAAAGCTACAGGAAAAGTTATTCCTGAATTAGAAGGCAAACTTGATGGTATGGCAATGCGAGTTCCTGTTCTGAATGGCTCTATTGTTGACTTTTTGTGCGTTGTTAATAAAGAAACCACAGTAGAAGAAATTAATACTGCTATGAAAAAAGCTGCCGAGAATGACTTGAAAGGCATTTTACAATATTCTGAAGAACCATTGGTCTCAACAGATATTATTGGCAATCCATATTCAAGTATTTTTGATTCAAGTCTAACAAAGGTTATGCAAGAAAATTTAGTGAAAGTTATTTCCTGGTATGATAATGAGTGGGGTTATTCCTGTCGTGTAGTGGATTTGATTGAGAAGATTAGCTATTAATTACTTAAAATAAATAAAAGGATTTAGTCTTTTTGAGATTATTTATAAGATTTAAATAATACTAAAATAAAAGAGCGGCAAAATTGCCGCTCGATTTTTTCACAAAATAAGATTATTTAAGAATTATGGAATCATTACTGCAATACCAACACCAATTAAAAACTGGGAAGTTTCATTATCTCCTTCAGCATCACCTGAATATTTTCCGAATCCTTTTTTGTAATCAGCTCCAATATCTAAATAAACATTGTTAGCAATATTATAAAGGTAACCTGCTTCTAATTTAAAATACATTGAGCCTTCAGTATATTTGTCATCACTTTTGGTTGTACTTTTTGAAGAATAAGATTTGTAAAGGAATCCAAGACCACCATAGAAATTTTGATAAAAATATGCGCCACCAATTCCAAGTAGAAGCGTAGTAATAGTTGAAGTTCCGCTGCCTTTCGGATAATAAGAATATGGACCTTTTTTACTATTAAAATCAATAAGTAAATTTGCTGAAATATTGTCAGTGATAAAATATCCCAAGAGAGGATCAATCTCGAAAGTTGTTGTTGCATCAGTATCTGAGTTAAGCTTGTAGCTATCGAAGCCTATTGTTCCTCCAATTCTTTTTGTTCCCTTTTCAAAAGCAAAAGCTGAAGATGCCAGTAATAAACAAATAATTAATACTATAACTTTTTTCATTTTCTTTCTCCTTTTTTTAATTTATTTTTACCTATTTAAGACATTAACATAATTGTTCTTTCCTATCTAAGACATTAACATATAAACATACTTTTTTACCAGATTAATATTCTCAGCTTTGAATCCAAGAAATAATGCAATAAACTTTTTATTTAAATTATTTCTGTCAAGTTCTGCAAAAAATATCTTGTTCAATTTTTGTTTATGCTTTCCCAGCAGAACCAAGCACATGTATATTTTTATGCTTATACATTTCAATCAATTCCGTACGAGCAGGTCCTAAGTATTTTCTCGGGTCAAATACTGAAGGATTATTAGCAAGGAATTCTCGTATTTTTGCAGTCATTGCCAGACGACCATCTGAATCAATATTGATCTTACAAACAGCTGATTTGGTTGCTTTTCTGAGCTGCTCTTCAGGCACACCAGCAGCACCTTTCATATCTCCACCATATTTGTTAATTAGTTCAATATATTCTGGAACAACTGAAGATGAGCCGTGAAGTACAATTGGAAAGCCTGGTATTCTCTTTTCTATCTCTTCCAGAATATCAAAACGGAGTGGAGGTATGGATTCTCCGGGTTTAACTTTGAATTTATACGCTCCATGAGAAGTCCCTATTGAAATAGCAAGTGAGTCCACACCTGTTTTATTAAGGAAATCTTCCACATCATCAGGATTGGTATAATGAGATTTTTCTGCAGAAACATCATCTTCTATGCCTGCCAGAACTCCGAGCTCTCCCTCAACAGTGATATCATGTTGATGAGCATAATCAACGACTTTTTTGGTTAGAGCAACATTCTCTTCATAAGAAAGTGCAGAACCGTCAATCATAACAGAAGAAAATCCTGATTCAATACAACTTACGCAAAGTTCATAACTATTTCCATGGTCGAGATGTAATGCAATCGGGACAGTTCGTTCCATAGTTTTCATCATTTCAATTGCACCTTGACCCATATATTGCAGCATAGTCTGGTTTGCATATTTTCGTGCACCAGAAGAAATTTGTAAAATAACTGGAGATGCAGTCTCAACACAAGCTGTGATAATTGCCTGCAATTGTTCCATATTATTGAAATTATATGCAGGAATAGCATAGCCTTCAGTCATAGCTTTGGCAAACATTTCTTTTGTATTAACAAAGCCTAAATCTTTGTAACTAACCATTTTTATTTCCTTTCTTTTTTAAGTTAATTTGGTTTTTATTTATTTCTTCTATTCTGACTCTTCTCATCTTCAATAATTTTGTGATTTTTCCCACATACTAAAACAAATAATTGCAATAAACATGCAGTTAGCTGAAGTTCAATCTATTACAATGTAGCAAACTCCTCTACAGGGACCTTAATTTGTTTCTTCAATTTTTTTCTATTAGAATAAATATCGACAAAATCCCTCTCAATTTTTTTTAGTACTTCAGCTTTAAAGTACTGCTCTCCACAATATTCACATTCCTCACAAGGGACATTATCTACAATTAAAAACTGTCCATTGTGTCTGTAAATATACTGAATATATGTGCTTCTAAAATTTATATTCCCACAAAAATTACAAACTCTTTCCATTTTTACCCCTTTCATAAGGTGTCTTAAATTTTGGAAGATGTGGAATATAAACGGTAATGACAACTAATAATTCACCTCTGGTTCCACAAACTACATGAATCGGTTTCCCAGCATTTGTAAATCCAGCTATAAGACAACTTTCTCCTCTTCCTGTTTCTTCATATTGCTCTAAAATTCGACCTGAAAGTAAGGCTTCTTCTACTTCTTCAATTGTAAGGTTATCATTTTGTCGTTCCTGATCACCGTGTTTTGAAAAATAATATTCCTCATTTTTAACTCTTTCTACTATCCATTCAATTTTAAACATTTGATTTCGTCACCTCATATAAGGGACAATTTGAGATGACATCAGTATATGCTATTAATATAGTGGTATACACGAATTTATCTGTCCCAATAGGTTGTTGAATATGTACCTTCTTGCTATTGGCCGGTTCTCTTTTAATTTCCTAATTTTATTATTCTTTCTCTTCCCCCTCTTTTTCCTCAGTCTCTACTTTTTCCTCTACTTTTTCAGGTTCTTCTTTGTGTTCCACTTTTTCTTCAGGCTTTTCCTCTTTTTCTTCTTCAGGTTTTTCTTCTATTTCTTCCTCTTTCTTTGGATAGAATTTATCCTGAGAGGAGAGGTAAATAAAGGTTTCTGCAGAAGTCATATAAGTAAAGAAGTATGAGAATCCTATAGCTCCAACAAAAATCAAGCATAAACTAATAATAAATCCAGGAATTGTGTAATATCCACCAGCACCAGAATACATTGCAAGTCCTGGGAAGACTGTGTTTAGGAATTCGAAAAATCTTGGGAGTGTGATTTTTGTAAACTCACCACCCATAATCAATTGAGCACCAAAGCTTGTAAATTTCACTGCACTTTGCATAATTACAAGAACAAATGCAAAAGCAATCGCACCAACAATTGCTGATATAAAGTGACATACAATTATGTAAATCCCTTTATCTTTAACTAAATGATATAGACTAATGATACTGTCCATTGCTGACTTTTGTTCAACACCAATAATCACAGCACCATAAGAATCACAAAATAGTAAAATTACAAGTGTGAGCATTACGAAAACTGAAATTGCAAATGGGATCAAGTACATAATTGAAAGCCATAGAGAACCTACATACGGTATCATCCCAATTACATAAAAGAATAATTGTCCAAGTGCAATTAGTACAAAAATGACTATCCAACCTATAATGAAGAAAACAAATGTTTTGATGTGTTTACCTAAAAACTTCCCAACTTCATTCCAGCCGACAAATATCTCTTCATCTACCACTTCTCTACGGATTGAATAAGCAATACACATTTTGGCTAAGAAAAGTATTAATGAAATTAGAACAATGGCAAGTATGTTTTTGAATGATAAAAATGAGACAATAGCTCCCAATGCACCAGGAACTATGTTAATTTTGAAGAACGGTGAACTGAAAAGGAAATATGCTATCAGTGCAGAAATAATTAATGCTAATGCTGAAATTAGCAAGCGATGGAATCTAAAGGAATGATTCCATGCCTTAAATATGTCCTTGAATTTGAAGACCTTTGCTTCTTTTTCTTCCATTTCTCCTCCTGTTTTTTTATTTTGGATCAATTAATAGATTTATTTGTTACTTATTATTTTTTCTGTCAAATATTATGATAAAATTTTTATCAGGCATAAAATCAATCATCTGCCAAAAATATTTATTTATATCTTGATTTACATAAATGGAATCAGGTTCAAAAGATAGTGAATCAATCTTAATATGGTTTGGAATGTGAAGTTTGAAATTAGCTATTTGTAATGGTTTTCCCCAGTATTTTGTTGTTGTTAATATGTATTCTGCCTTATTTCCATTCAGTTTTTGTCTGTAAAAAATCTTGTATTTGCCTACTCTGAAAGGTTCAAGGCTTATCTTGAAAGAGAACCCATTTTCTTTTCTTTTTATTATTTCTACAGGTATTGTATCAGTTAAATTGTATATAAAAACTGAATCAACAATTCCGTATAAACTATCAACAGGAAAGGGATAATATAGAATATTTTTTACAGGTTTGTCTGTTACATTGCAGATATAATAGATACCATCTACACAGAAAAATGAATCTTGAATTGCAAAGGAAATATCTTCCTGGATAAATTCTAAAGGATGACAATAAACATCAATGCTGAAAAAAAGAATTATAAAGAAAACTGAAGCAATCTTCATCTAACCATAATCATTTTATTGGTTTTTATTTTCTTGCCATCAACTTCTAAGGAATAGAAATAGAATCCAGGCGGTTGCAAAACACCATCATCGCTTTTTCCACCCCATTCTATTTCATTAATTTTGAATTTATAATTTTGAATTTTGAATTCTTTAACAAGTTGTCCTTTAATATTATAAATAATTATCTTAGCCTGCCCGGGCGTAGCGTAGCAAAGACTGGTGGCTAAAAGGGAAATTGTTGTTGATTCAATGAATGGGTTTGGATAATTGGTTAATCTCAATTGCCTGCTTTGAAGTTGTTCTTCATCAATTGAATAAAGATCAAGATAGAATTCACAATAGGTTGTTGAATCTGGCTCAATGGTGATTAAAGTATCCAGCATCGCAATATCATCTACATAAATTATTACATTATAATTCATTCCGCACATATAATTATTTTCAAAATATCCATTTTGGTTTGTGTAAATGTCATTATAATAATAAAAACGGATTCTAGCATTGGAAATTGGATTTTGTTGTTGGTCAAATACATAACCGGAGAATGTTCCTCTTGTATTAGCATAATATGGATTACTCCCTAAAGAAGGGATATTATCTTTAGCGTATTCGTATCCAATTTCTTCCACACTTACAATAGACTGTCCTTCAAAAGGAGCATTTACATTAGAATTAGGATAGTCACCAAAATAAATTTCGTCAATAAAATACCAGTCATCACCACCGCCTTCTTGTAACTGAACAGAATCTCCATTTTTATTTATTGACAGAGGTGCTTGCAGACTATCCTGAGTAACCAGAATAATATTGACATCGTCTAAAGAAATACCACTATTAAATTGAGCAGTATCAGTAGTGGAGACAAGTCTAAGGTTATCTAAATTTTGGAAAAACCATCCACCCATCTCCGCTGTATGAGCCAATTCAATTGTCCAGTTGTCGTCTTCAAAATAGAGTTCACTCATATATTTAACTATAATAGGATTCCCAACAAGTTGTGAATATAAAGATAAAATAAATAAGAAAGTCAAAATTATATATTTCATTTTATCCCCCAATTTAGGATTTACTACCTCTGTTAAATAGTTTATAATTTAACAGGGCAAATAGAGCACACATAGAAATAGTGATATTGTTTCTTGTATATATTTCGTGTCTCATAATTATTCCCAAAAATTTTATAAAAAATAAAGCATAGACAAAAAAGGATTTATGACTAAATATGTCAAATAATTTATTTTTTTTATTTTAGAAAATTCCTAAAAATTTTTGAATATAAGGTGAGTAAGCAACTGTAAGTCCTGCAACTACAACACTCACCATACTCATTAATTTAATAAGAATATTAAGTGAAGGACCGGCCGTATCTTTGCAAGGGTCACCTACAGTATCACCGACAACACTTGCCTTATGAGGGTCTGAACCTTTGCCGCCATAATTACCTGCTTCAATATATTTTTTTGCGTTATCCCATGCACCCCCAGCATTATTAAGCATAATTGCAAGAGTAAATCCAGTAGTTAGTCCCCCTACTAAAAGTCCCATAACACCTGCCACTCCAAGTAGCAAACCGATCAAAATCGGAACAATTATTACCAAAAGTGATGGTAAGACCATCTCTTTCTGTGCACCTTTTGTAGCAATATCTACACAAGCAGCATAATCTGGTTTGCCAGTTCCTTCCATAATGCCTTTGATTTCTTTGAATTGACGACGAACCTCATCAACCATTTTACCAGCTGCTCGCCCGACTGCTTTGATTGTCATTGAGCAGAAAACAAAAGATAACATAGCCCCAAGGAAAATTCCAATCAGAACTTTAGGGTTCATTAATGTTACATTATAGTGAAGCATAAAATCCTGTATGCTTGCACTTGCTATTTCAACAGTGCTTCCTGCAACTTCAAAAGTCTTTTGTCCAAGATGCTGAAATCCCATTTTAACTTCCTCAATATAAGCAGCAAGTAGAGCCATAGCAGTTAATGCTGCTGAACCTATAGCAAATCCTTTTCCTGTTGCAGCTGTTGTATTACCCAGTGAATCAAGAGCATCAGTTCGTTTTCTAACTTCAGGACCTAATTTGCTCATCTCTGCATTTCCACCTGCATTATCAGCAATTGGACCATAAGCATCAGTTGCTAAAGTTATACCAAGTGTAGAAAGCATACCAACCGCTGCTATGCCTATACCATATAGTCCTGTTGAAATGTTGATAAATCCACCTGAAAAGCTAAAAGCCAATAAAATTCCAACAGCTATCACAACCACCGGAATCCCAGTAGATTGCATGCCGACAGCTAAGCCATCAATAATAACAGTTGCAGGTCCAGTTAAAGAATGTTTTGCAATGCCTCTTGTCGGTTTATTATCAACAGAAGTGTAATATTCAGTTGTCTTACCAATAATAATTCCTGCAAGTAACCCCACAAGTATTGAAAGCCACAATCCCAGACCATCCAGAGGAATGAAAATATCATCGGGTAAATTATGAAATAATAATTTAACCAAAATAAGTGAACCAATCAAGATTAGGATAGAGCTTGTATTGATGCCTCTGCTCAAGGCTTTAATCAATTGTTTTTGTGAGATTTCCTCCTTTGTCCTTACAAGATAAATACCAATTATTGAGAATAGAATACCCATGCCAGCGATTACCATAGGTAAAATTACAGATCTGATTTGGAGTTCGGGAAAGTTAATAAACGCCGCTGCTCCTAACACAGCTGCAGCTAGGATTGAACCTAAATATGATTCAAATAAATCAGCGCCCATACCAGCAACATCACCAACATTATCACCAACATTGTCAGCAATTGTAGCTGGATTTCGTGGGTCATCTTCTGGTATTCCAGCTTCAACTTTACCTACTAAATCTGCACCCACATCAGCAGCTTTGGTGAAAATTCCTCCACCAACACGAGCAAATAGTGCCTGGGCAGAAGCACCCATACCAAAAGTCAACATAATAACCGATACCTCATAGATATTTCTTACTGCGAAAGGATTATTTATTTGAGCGGGCATAATAATATAGTAGAGCAGAATAAACCAGACAGAGATATTTAGTAATCCCAAGCCAACTACAATTAAACCCATGACCGATCCACTGCGGAAAGCTATTTTTAATGCAGAGTTCAGAGAACTTCTGGCAGCTTGCGCTGTTCTATTACTGGCTTCAGTTGCAGTCATCATGCCAAGGAATCCAGCAAGCCCACTAAAAAATCCGCCAGTTAAGAAAGCAAAAGGAGTCCACATACTTTGCACATGCAATACAAATGATAAAATAAAGAAAAAGATAAATGCAAAAAGGAAAAATATAGCTACTACTTTGTACTGCCGTTTGATATATGCCTTTGCTCCTTCTTTAACATGTCTGGCAATTTCTTGCATTGTCTTGTTACCAGGGTCTTTTTTCTTCATATTAACGAAAAAGATATATGCAAAAACAAGGGCAAGTGCAGAACCCACAGGTGCTATGATGAAAAGAATATCAGCTAAATTCATCTACAACCTCCAAAAATATTTTATGTGGGAAATTTTATAGGATTTTATTTTTGTCAAGTTTAGATATTGTTTAAATTTTATTGTATACAACAATTTCTTATTAAAACCAAATTTTCTTGACATATAATTATGTAGATAAATCTGTGTGGCAAATAATTTAAGGAGGTTATAGCTATGGGTAAAGTAGCAATAACTGTAAATGGTTCAGAACCTTCAAATGTATTTCCAGCATTTATTTTGGGTTCTTCTGCAGCAGCAAGTGAAGATGATGTATTTATCTTTTTCACACCTGGAGGTGCCCCTTCAATGGTGAAAGGTGTTGTTGAAAAAATGGAAGTTAAAGGGTTACCAAATCTTAAGGAGTTAGTTGATGGTGTCTTAAGTTTGGGTGGAAGATTAATGGTTTGTGAGTTAGCATTAGAAGCAAAAAATTTGAAGAAAGAAGATTTTAGAGAAGGTGTAGAGATTGTTGGAGCAACTACATTTATAAATGAAATTGACGGCGCTCAAATAACCTTCTCTTTCTGAGAATATTAAGATGCGTTCTGCAAAATAGGGTTTTTTTTGACCTCACCCCTGCCTTCGCCGAAGCGGCTACGCGCAGGCAGGTCAATCCTCTCCTAAAAGGAGAGGAAGTATAAGTTCTCCTTCTTCCCGATGACTATCGGGATAGGAGAAGGAGTTAGAGGATGAGGTTAAAATGTAAAACATTCCAATTATTACGGATTTTAATAGAATCTTCTATTTTGCATATCTCATTAAGAATTAAAAAAAATAGGAGGAAAAATGGCAGTAAAAACATTAGACGCAACAGGACTTAAATGTCCTCAACCAATTCTAAAAGTTGCAGCATTTATCCCACAAATGCAAGCTGGAGATATTCTGGAAGTTCTTGCTGATTGCCCATCATTTCCCAATGATATTAAAGCATGGGCTCAGAAAACAGGAAGAACTTTGCTTTTCTGTATGGATGAAGGTGGTGGAAAACATAAAGCACAGATTCAATTCTAAATATTAAGGGGTGCTCTTTTTAAAAGAGTACCCCGATTTCTATAATTATAATAGAAATTATGTGAGGAATAATGAAAGAACAATTTACTCCTAAAATTGTAGGTTTTCTTTGTAATTGGTGTTCGTATGCTGGTGCGGATTTAGCAGGTTCAAACAGATTAGAAATATTACCCTCTCTTTCTGTTATCCGGGTGATGTGTACCAGTAGAATTGACCCAAATTTAGTTTTGACTACCTTTTTATGGGGAGCAGATGGAATATTGATAGCAGGATGCCATCCGGGTGATTGTCATTATGAAAAAGGAAATTATTATGCTCGCAGAAGATTCGCTTTGCTGAAAAAAGTAGTTGAAACCTTAAAAATAGATCCCGAAAGGTTGCAACTATCCTGGGTATCTGCTTCAGAAGGAAAAAGATATGCTGAAGTGGTTAACCAATTTACTGAAAAGATAAAAAAAATGGGACCTAATCCTATACAAACTAATCCTTATCTATAATTT
>JAGMCF010000140.1 GCA_023129415.1 Candidatus Cloacimonadota bacterium | reverse complement strand
TTAGCTTGTGCATTTAAATTCATATCACCGATTTCATCTAAAAATAATGTTCCTTCATGAGCTATTTCAAGTTTACCTAATTTTTGCTTATCAGCACCTGTAAATGCTCCTTTTTCGTGACCGAAAAGTTCGCTTTCAACAAGTTCATTTGGGATAGCAGCAGAATTAAATTTTACAAACGGAGTATCTTTTCTTGCACTTTGATTATGAATAGCGAAAGCCACAAGTTCTTTGCCAGTACCGCTTTCTCCAACTATTAAAACCTTGCTGTTTGTTACACTGACTTTATTAATCAGATCGAGAATTTTACTAAATTCCGGAGAAACTCCTATCATTCTGTATTGAGATTCTATATTTTTTGATTCCTGCTGAAATTTTTGAAATAATTTTCTCTTTTCAGCTATATTTTTTGCTGAGATAACAATTTTATGTAGAGAAAGTGGTTTTTCTAAGAAGTCATAAGCACCCATTTTTACAGCCTGAACTGCGATCTTAATTGTACTATGACCTGATATCACAATTACATCCAAGCCCATGTAATCCTTTTTCACTCTTTTAAGAACTTCAATTCCATCTATTCCGGGAAGTTTTACATCGAGAAATATTAGGTCGAAAAAATTATTCGATAATAAATTTAGAGCTTCTTCACCACTTTCTGAAGCAGTAACATTATAACCTTCATCTTGTAATATATCTCTTAGGGTTCTACGAATGTTTTTTTCGTCGTCAACTACTAAAATGTTCATATATTACCTTTCTATTTTTTATATAAATAAGTTAATTTTTATATTATGATTAAATTTTATCATTGTTTTTAGATAAAACCTGTCATTAAATCAAAATGATATAGATTATGGGTTTTCTTTTAGTTGTTCAATAGAAATTGAAAATTTTGTACCTTTCCCTTTCTCACTTTCAATATCAATTATGCCATTATGTTGTGTAATAATTCTTTTCACAATTGCAAGACCGAGTCCAGTTCCTTTTTCTTTTGTAGTAAAATATGGTCTGAAAATATTATTTATCTCCTCATCCTTTATTCCTTCTCCATTATCTTCAATTATAAATTGAAATTTAGGATTTTCATATGTTGTAATAATTGATATTCTTCCATTTTTATTTATTGCCTGAACTGAGTTTTGAATAAGATTTACAAAAACCTGTTTCATCTGCATCTTATCACCATAAAAAACAGGCATATTTTCTTGCAGATTGATTTGGATATCAGCTTGATTTTCATAAGGTTTTATAATTTCTTTGATTTGGTCATTCAGGTTATATTTAGTATAATTAGCTGAAGGCATTCGGGCAAACTTTGAGAATTCTTTAACCAGGGTTTGCAAATTATTAATTTCTTCATTTATAATTTCAAGAGAATCGGAAAATACTTTATCAAAATCTTTACTTTTGCTGGAATATTTATATTCTAATCTTTCAGCAGATAATCTTAATGGCGTAAGTGGATTCTTGATTTCATGAGCCATTACTTGTGCCATTTCTCTCCACATCATATCTTTTTCTGCCTGAATTAGTTTATCACGACTCGCTTCTAATTCGCTCATCCTTCTGTTGAAAGTAACAATCAACTTATTAATTGGGGAATATTTGCTTTCTTTTGCTCTAGCACTCAAGTCACCTTTGGATACTTTCTCAGTCATTTCTTGCAACCGGGTGAGAGGTTTGGTTATCATATTAGTAAAGATCATAAACATAGCAAAAACTACCAGGACGAGAAAAATAACAATAGATATAGAGTATATTTTTATGTTTTTTTCAAACTGATCTGCAGCTAATTGTATTTGATATAGATCAGAAAGAGCAGGTTCAACCTCTTCTTTTTTTATAACATCTTTGTGTTTGTCATAAATATTACGAATCTTTTGTTCAAGTTCAATCGCTTTGATATCTTCAGTATATTCTCTAAATTCGTTAATAAAAAAATTTCTTGTAAAGATCGCAAAAGCAGAAAACAAAACGAGAAAAATTATTAAAATTTGAATTCTAAAAGAAGGAAGTTTCATGATTTTAATAAGGATTTCTCAAATTCTTGTGTTCTACATGTAGCTCTTTTATTATTCCAATATATCATTAAGTCTATGTTTTTATGTAAAGCATCCAAATATATTGATTCCATTTCTGCAGTTAATTTTATGTAATATTTTTTACCAAATTCCAAAAGGTCAGTTTTAATAACTTCAAATTCTTCTATTTTTGCAAGTTGTATTTTTGATTCAGCAATATCTTCTGTAATAAAGTTATCATCCTTTTCAGAAATATAGACTTCATAATATTGATCAACAAGATCGTATTTAATATAATGATTAAAAGTTTTTTCATCTATTGGTTCTCTATTACCTTTTTCAAAAGTTTGAACCTTAAAATTTATTCTGATTATCTCACCAGACAGAAAAATCTTATCTAATTCTTCGTTAAAGCAATTGGAAAGAATTGCTGAACATACAATTATATTATCATATCTGATTATTTCAACATCTTCGAAAACAGCATTTGTGCCTGTTACTGAAGATAAAAATAGAGAACCAGCAGCAAGGATTAAGGATGTTATTTTTTGTGTTATTGCACTGAACATAATTTATGTCTCAGATGAATTTATTACATAGGTTCATTTTTTGATTTTTTTTGGCAAGTTTTATTTTAAAATGTTAAAATATTCTTGATATAAAAAAGAGAATCAAGCATTTTGCAAGTTCCCTTTTATAATTAATTACGAAATTTGATCTTAAATAGAAGTTATAATTCTTTTATATTTGATTTTTCTTGTTTTACTTCTTTATTTTTTATTCTGCCCAGTCCTGTTGATATATCTTTATTTTTAAATTGGCATTCAGAAATAGAGATAATCCCAATACCTGTAGAAAATTCAACATCTTCTGCTACAGAATTGTAAGCTTTTATATTTCCAACACCTGAGTTACAATCAATTTCTTCTGATGAAACTTCAGATAGTTCAATATTACCAACACCAGTATTAAAATCTATATTTTTACAGTTTAATTTTTCGAAACTTACATTTCCAGCACCAGTATTTGCTATTATGTTATTGAGATCACAATTCCTTATGTTGAAATTACCAGCACCTACATTCAAATTAAAATTCTGACCGTTAAAATCAGAAAACTTAACATTACCAGCACCTGAATCTATTGTAACATTAATATCATTAGGTAATGTTCCTTTTATATTTCCAATTGCAAATGGCTTTCCAGATTTGGTTTCACCTGTAAGTATTCCATCTTTTAATGTTAGGACCAAATCATCTTCAGTTTTTTCATAAATTTCTACTTCTAATGAATAACTACTACCACCAGCAATTTCAA
Organism: Candidatus Cloacimonadota bacterium; assembly: GCA_023129415.1. GTDB lineage: Bacteria > Cloacimonadota > Cloacimonadia > JGIOTU-2 > JGIOTU-2 > JAGMCF01. Next base: position 1,976 of record JAGMCF010000140.1, on the reverse strand, counting down.
CATTTCCATGATGTACTTCAGCTTTGAATTTTCCATAATTTTTTGAATCTTCAATCTGAATTGTTCTTTTGTGTTTTAATACTACACCTTTTACTTTCACTTTGTCATCAGAAACAAGTTTATCTGTGTCAATTGAGATTTCTATACAACCTGAAAGAGTATTTAGAAATATAAAAAGACCAATAAATATAATAATTGTTTTAAATTTTGTATTTGTCATAGGAACTCCTTTATACTCGGAATTGATATAAAGATAGCCCTGCCATTATGATAGACAGGGCTATTTGATTGATTGTTTTTAAAATCCAAACCATGGACCGATGGTTATAGTATATCCATCATAAGAGGTTTCAGGAGAGTTTTTAATTTCAAATGTATCATCGCAAATTTCTGCATTCCAACCACTATGATAGGAATAACTTAACATATAACCTACCTCTGCTCTTATACCTAACCAATCATTGATTCTATATAAGCAAGCAATTTTTGGCTGAAACATTATATACTTTTTGTATATTTTGATGTAGTTGTTTTCTGAACTTGTCAATTGATCATCCAGCTTATCCCAATTGTAGGTTTCACCAATATTTGAGAATTCTATAGTATGCGCACCCCAACCAATCATAAATCCAATTGCAGGAATCAGTTTTCTTGAAAGAGGGATTCTTTTATCCAGAGTTACTCCACCATAACCTGTTGAATATTTCATTCTTTTTACACCTGTAGTATCAATTATTTTCCTATCAATAGAATATCCAGCCCCCATACCACCGATGAACCACCCTTTTCCAATCATGCCTTTTCCACCCCCGCCATTAAGAAAGAGTCCATCCTCTCTTAATTTTGTAAAACCGCAACTTGTAATAATCTCATTAACATCTTCAAATTTGTCTTTTGGCATATACCAAACAGGGATCCAGCTTCCACCTCCATGACCAGGTGACAATTTCTTTATGATTTTACCTTCTTTTGTAATAATCTCTTCTTCAGAAATCTTTTTCTTTCTGGAGCCCAAAATCACAGTTGTTGTCATGATATTTTCATCACGGAAAAATTTAACTTCTACAGAATCACCAACATTCTTACTTTTGATTAATCTGCTGAGATGATCTTCATATCTTACTTTTACTCCATCAAATTCCATAATAATATCGTTTTCCATCAAACCGGCATTATCAGCACCTCCACCTTTTACAACCCCATCCAGAAGCACACCATAATTATAATCATAGTGCATTTCATAAGCATCTTGGAAATCTAGGTCATCAAGATAAACTCCCATTAAGGGAGTATCCGCAGAGGTTTTGGGAATACTTATTCTTATTTCAGGTGAACTAGGAATCTCCGAAAGTGCTTCTTCAACCTCTTCCATTGCTTCTTCTATTTCCTCCATTGCTTCTTCAATATCTTCTTCATTAGCTTCTGCTAAAACTAACCTATTAAACAACACAGCAGAAGTTAAATCATATTGCATATCATAGGCATTTTTAAATTGAATTCCTAAATTTCCAACATTACTTAGATCATTTGCATTTAGAGAAGTTGTTAATCCAAGACTCATACAAAGTACCAGAATTGTTGTTATTACTTTCATTTTTTCTCCTTCTCCCGACAAATCGGGACATTTTTTTTATTTTTTTTGATTAAAATTTTGGGAAGGGGAGCTGTTAACTCCCCGGGAGAAGCTAAGACTATTTCTTAGGCAAACTATATAATGATAATCTTTTACGCCAAATTTTTAGAATTGATTGCTTCATTTTAACACCTCTATATTTTTAATTTTCATATTAGCAATTATCGTGCCAAAAAGTATAAATGTATGCTAACTTACTTTTGTAAAATGAATTAAAGATGTCTTTGTAATAATAAGCATTGTTTTAGGAGGCTATGATTTCTATAAATTTGATATATTAATATATCATTTTGATATATCAACTGAATCTAGCATAATTCACTATTCAGTATTTACTATCTAA
>JAGMCF010000014.1 GCA_023129415.1 Candidatus Cloacimonadota bacterium | reverse complement strand
AGCGGATTCCATACTGAGCCGACTATATTATGGTCTAACTCGCTTTATATTAGTTAATTAAGTTTCTTGATAATATTTATAGTAACAATATAGTCACAATTTATGCAAATTTCTTTGTATTTTTTGAGTAAATTAAATATCAATAATTTTTTTTTATAATATTAAAATCACAAAATTTAAGTCAACAATTTTTTTTATTTTTTATTGCTGTCAGATTCCCACAACAATTTTCAAGATTAACTAAATAAATATATCAAATATTTTCTTTAAATCTAAAATGAAAGTCCCTCATTCAACGAAAATCGTTATAATAATTTACATTTGCTACTATAATTGATATTTATTCAACGAACAACCTTGTTGATAAAGTATATACTCTTCTGTGTAAAATTTGTAACTTTTTAATCAATCTACTTGTTAATTTTGTACTTCTATATTTTAAGATTTTACAAGTTTTGAATTTACTATATTTTCAACTTGTCTTTAATATTATTCGATATATCATCCAGCAATGATTTATTCAATATTATGCTTGTCCTCTCCGATAAATTCAAAAACATTTGAATAAAGAAATTCTTTAAAATTGACTCTTCCTAAGATAAGCCTTAGGGATATTTTAACAATTTTATTCCTATATAAATGTCTGAACCAGAATTTCCAAAAGTTGAATATTTTTTCTATGACCCAGACGCAAGCATCGGAGAATTCATTTGGTAAAATTCTTTATGAGTGTTCTATATATATGGTAAAAAAGCAAACAAGAATGAATTAAATGACCAACTGATTAATGTGTGTGAATTGGAGAATATTGAAATATCATTGGTCCATAAATTTATCAATAAAATGACTATTTAAGACGATTCTCGACAAGTTCGCAGCCCAAGCAACGTAATTTACCACAAAACTGAAAAGTTACATATACGGCATTAATTTTTTTAATAGTGGAATGAAATTTTGTTGAAAATGAATAGTTAATATAATTGGAATAATTAAATTAACTGTCTGATAAAATTGACACGAAAAATTGAATATTAACATAAATTATTCTGGATGAAAGATAGATTCGACATGAAAAATAAAAATATATATGCATTAGTGGACTGCAACTCCTTTTATGTCTCATGTGAACGAGTATTTCAACCAAAACTATTGAATAAGCCGGTAGGGGTGAAACTGCCAAGGTAACCGTCAAATTTGGCAGGGAAATGAAGAAGCTGATAGCCGGCTATGCGAAGCAGAGGGGTGTGTGAATAAAGGAGTATATCCACAATAGAGGTTCATATGGGATTTTACAGAATTGTTAACTATGAGGAAATAAAAAATACAATTGAAAATGGATTTTGGAAATCAAATAATAGGATCCAAGGTCCTTATGAAGCTGGTACAGTAATATTTGTTTTTGAATTTAATAGTCCAAAAAATATGACTAAACGTTATGGGGCAACAATAGCATCTTTGAGAGATGAAACTGGCAAAATCTATGTTTTGGAATTTGATTTTGATAAAAAAGAAATTGAGAATGATAAATCTCAATGTGGATGGTCAGAAACAAGAGTGTATCATGGTTCGATTGCTTTAGATAAAATTCGATGTATTGGATATTGTAATGTAACAAATTCAAATAGCGGTAATTACGAAGTTTCAGAATTAATATTTTATGACAAGCCTAAAAAGATAGAGGAATTGTATGAATAGCTTAAATGAATTTGAGAAAAAACTAAGAAGATTTAGCTTAGAAAGCAAATTGGAAGTATGCAGGAAAATTGCACATACATTAGACTATAATGTACCTCCTTTAAAACCGTTAAAAATATTCAATAATCCGCAACAGAATAAAATCTATGATGAGTTAAAAAGAACATCTCATTTATTTGAAATTGAATATTTGGCTTTAGCATCAACAGTTAATGGTGAATGGAGTGGTCCCCTTACAGAATTATCAGATTATAATGAATACAGAAAAATTATTAATCAATTCAAGGATTATGGCGCTACCCCAGAAGGTAAAAATATTAATGATCCTGGATGGTATATGTATTTTTTAAGACTTGGATTACAACAACATAAAACACTTGATATATTATTTAAGAACTTACTAAGGTATCATTTCTTTTTTAATTATACTGAAGAACATTTTGATTTGAAGAAGGAATTCCTATCAGAGTTTGAATATGATTTTTCAAATTATGTTTTATTTGTTATTTGCTTATTCACTCTATCCTCTAAATCGAATAGTCCTTTAAGTCTTAATTTAATACTCAATTCTTTATCAAGTTTACCAAATTTACCCAAATATATGATTGAAGACATGATAAACATTCTTAGCTGTTATCTAAGAGATTTTGTAAAGATTCACGGCAGCTATAAAGTTATTAATAGAAAATACCGAAATTATGATTACAACCCTTTCACTAAATTCCCAATTCTTAAGTACGAAGATCTTTTGCTTATCCCAATTCCACAATACTTGTTTGGAGCAATCACAGAGGGTTTCTATCATCGATTATGTGAAGCAAAAGGCTTAGAATTTCGATCAAAATTTGGAAGGTTTGTTTTAGAAAGTTATATCGGTAAAATACTTAAATGGAAAAGTAATGATTATATAATCATACCTGAATTTTGTTATGGTAAAAAGAGTGGGAAAAAATCTCCTGATTATATTCTTGTGAAAGGTAGAGATTTGATTTTTATAGAAGTGAAAGCAGCAACGCCTGCTATTTCATTAAGAGGAAATGATTTTAGAGTTTCTAAAAAGCAATTTGTTAAAGGTTTTGGAGAAGGCATATTACAATGTATAAAAAAAGAGCATGATTTATTAAATGGAGATATTCAACATGAATTAATCCCTTTAATAATTGATAACATTTATTACATCGTTGTTAACCTTGAAGATTTCTATATACCTCCAGGAAAATTAATCACAGATATGGTCAAAGAACTATGCGATGAAAGAAACATTAAATATATCAACAATAGAAAACCTTTGATGATTAGTGTATCATTACTTGAGACCATTTTAGAAGTATATGACGGAGATATTTTTGATTTCATGAAAGCATGGTGCAATGATTCAAAGATTAAATTTCCAGATACTTATATTGATTTTTCTAAAGTGAATGTTAAAGAATTACGATCATATAAATATTTCATAAGCATTATTGCCAGCACAAGGGGAAACAATGAACGATTGGGTTGATAAATATAACGAAATTGCATATAAATTTAACAAATTTGGAAAATCATTAAAAGAAACCGGGTTTCACAAAGAGGAGCAAGCGGTAGAGACTTTTGCTCTAATGTGTATCAAACTTTGCATGGAAGATGCAACAGCTATCGCTCTTCTTTTGGAGAAAGCATTGTACTGTGAAGCAATGATGATTCTCCGATCATCTTTGGAACTACTATTCAAAATCCATTGGGTTCAAGAGGGTGATAATCATGATGAACAGAATGAACGTACATTTCGATTAGAAAGTAAACCTTTTTCAGATTTTCAAGATGAAGTAAATTACTTAAAAAGATCAGCGGGAAAAGATCCTGTAAACGACAAGGAAGTTGTAAAGTTACTACAGGATGCAATAAATAAACATAAAGCAGATTATCCAAATCTTGTTAATTCTGATGGCAAATTTAAAACTCCCCCAAAAAATACTATTATGGCAGGTGATATGATTTGCCAAAAGTTTTATCAAGTTTATCGATACTTGTGTATTTTCACCCATCCAACACCAATTTTAAGAGACTTTATATTATCTGATGATTCGGGTGAAAAGGTATTCAGAGAATCAATTGAGCAAACCTTGAGTTGCGGTATATTTGCATATGAGTTGATAATGGGTTTTTGTTCAAATATATTAACCGAGTATGTACCTGAAACACATGAACTAAGACAAAAATTGTATAATGAGATAAAGGAAATGGTAAATGAGACAAAATGATAAGAACATCAGCGAAAAATATTTATTAAACAAATAATAAAAAAGGAGAGGAAACATGGGAAAAATGGCAATTGGTTATGGTAGCGAGTTTCATTTATTAAGATTATTAGGAAGGCACAGAAAAGAGTTGAATAAAGCAATTCGGTGCGAATTGAAGATCTCTTCGAGTATAGATTGGTTAGATTTTCCCTATAATAAAAAAACTGTTACTTATGATGGTGAGTATATAGGTGTTGATTTTCTCGAAATACCCGGAATTGAAAAAGAATGGGAGAAATGTTGGCCAAGTAAAAAGAATGCAATGAATTGGGATGCGATAGCTAAAGTTGAAGATGAATGGTTGCTTTTTGAAGCAAAAGCACATGCAGGGGAGTTAAAATCTAACTCCGTAGCAAGTAACACCAGCCAGATTGAAATTACTAAGTCTTTTAAAAAACTAGCATCTAAACGGGGGATAAAAATCACTAACGACTGGCTGAAACAATACTATCAGAAAGCCAATCGTTTATTGTTCCTTCATTTTCTCCACGATTACGATATAAAGGCTAAACTGGTTTTTATCTATTTCATAAACGGATACGAAAAGGATAATAAGAGTATTAAATCTAAGAATGTGTGGATGTCAATTTTGAAGAAACAAAATACTTATTTGAATATTACAACTAATGAATGGGTTAAAGATAATGTTTTTAATGTCTTTATTGATGCTATAAAATGATGTAACTAAGTTAATGATTTTTTCACATCATTAATATCTGTTTCAATAATATCTCTTACTACCTGAAACAATTAATATTGACATCGAAAATGACTCCATATTTATCGTGTGGAATTCATTAGTAGGAGTAGACTTCTATAATGTATTCTTCAGAAGAAATATACAATAGCTTTCAACAAGATTTGTGCGGAACTTTTTTTGCTACAACACAATACTCTCATTTATTTTTATTAAGGGTTTTATACCAGAAAAAGTTTTTCGTGCGTTCTGGGTAAGACCCTTACACTAATTATGATTAATTTAGAACATATTCAAGGAGGTTATTTTCATTTTTTGCAGTGTTTATATTAAGAATGTTATATTAACTTAAATCCTTATATACAAATAAAAAAAGCCTGTCTATCATTTAGTAAACAGGCTAAATAAATTTCAAACTTAATTCTAACGCATTAATATCATCTTCTTTATGAAGGTCTTATCTCCAGCTTCAAATTTATAGAAATAGATACCCGAACTCATCCCTGATTTCTCAAGGACATTCCACTCAACAGTATGATATCCAGCAGGTTTGTTTTCATCAACTAGGGTCTTCACTAATTGACCTTTGAGATTGTAAATTAGAATTTTTACATTAGTTGATTTTGGTAAATAATACATAATTGATGTTGAATAACTGAAAGGATTGGGATAATTAGTATATAATTGATAATTAATACTGGATTTATTATTCTCTTCTGTATTAGTTATTAAATGCTCATAAATAAATATTAAACCAGATTGAAGTTGATATGTTCCATCAGAAGATAGTCCAATCACATTTCCAGTTATGTGCCCAG
>JAGMCF010000139.1 GCA_023129415.1 Candidatus Cloacimonadota bacterium | reverse complement strand
AATTCACCAATTCACCAATTCACTAATTCACCAATCACTCTCTTGTTTGACCAACAATATAGCCATCAATAGTATCAATCATTTCAGCAAGTTTTGGAGATTCTCGTTTTATGTCTTCAATAGTGGGATTGTTAATATATTTTTTTTCTCAGTTTGAATAAATTCAAAATCAATTTTTGTTCTCGTCCCAAAATGGTTAGTTAACAGTCGTGTAAGTCTTTCAGAAACATCTCTAAGCGTTTGATATGCTAATTTAGAGGTTGTAGTATAATGTAAAAAATTATTTTTTATTGATTTCAATTCAATTCTGGAAAGATGAATAGCACTTACAGGCATTTCACCTCTACATTTGGGATATTTTCATCTAAAATCTTATCAAAGAGTTTTTGTGTCACAATAAAATATGGTCGTGCCTTTTCCGGGTCACCGGTGAATGGTCCCATTGTCATTAACCTCATTATTTCAAGGTTTTCCTATGACAGCCCAGCAAAATCACCTATAAACTTCTTTGCATTTTCTATATGTGTTCCAGCCCAATACACCTTTCCACAAAGTAAACATTGAAAAAATCTTTCTTGGGTTTGATAAACATAAGCAGGAACAATATCTTTCACATACTCCTTATCAATCTGGGTAGTTTTATGATTACATATTGGGCATCTTGTGAACATTTTATCGGTTGATAATTTTATTTCATTATTCAATTCGAGCAACTGATCTTTCAGATTATCTTTTGTTATAAAAATTATTTTTATTTGATGTTTTCTTTTTTTGAAAAAATGGTTTCGTGTAATTAAAATTCTGTTATCACTATTGGCGATACTGAGTATAGTGGCATTACTGATTTTGTTTTTGTAGAATGTATCGTATCCCAAAATCCGCAGCCACTTTGCAAGTTTGCCCAGCATTTTATCAACTACAAAACGAGGAATATTTTTCATCTGAAAATCCTTTTTTTGCCACGAATTTACCCTGTGAAATCCTTCAAAGAAGGAACAACGAAGTTGTTATTTCACAGGGCAGGCACGAACAAACACGAACAATATCTTATCCATAAAATTACTATTTTAAATTCTTTACCCTGTGGAATAATCCGACAGTCTTCGGATTAAAATCTTTGATTTTATTCAACAGGGTGAATCGAGACTCCCCGATTCAGGGAGTCGCGGATTATTTGTCATTTCCTTTTTTCTATTCCACTTTGGTTATTTCAAAGATTACAGTTCCTCCACCTGTGTAAGATACGGGGTCTAAACACTGTATATAAGCCTTATTTTTATTCTTTCCTTTTCCAGATAAACCCCATTTATCTGGTTCAGAGACTTTGAGAGCATTATAATGTGGCAGCAAGGAAGCTATGGAGTGCATGCAAAGAGGAATATTAGTTATTAATTTATACCCATCTTCCAGTATGAATGAATCTCCAACTTTATATACTGGACAATGACCTTTAATTTCTTTGACTTTAATAATTAAATTCATTTTTTACTCCAAACTAATTTTAAATTGCTAAAAAAGTTGTCAATTTTTTTTGATTCTCCTATTTTGGTTAATGGAATAAATAATATGCAAAAAGAAAGAAAGATTGATAAGGAAAATATCATAAATGCAGTTGTTGCTCTTTATCTTAATTTGATAAGATTTAATACCCAAAAAATTACAAAACATGAAGTTGAAATCGTATATAATATTATAAAATCTACATTCAGCGAGGAAGATATTCGCCTACATCTAATCCAAAAACTTATTGAAAATCCTTATCCATTAAAACAGGCAGTAAGTGTTATTAAAAGTCGCCTTTTCTTATCTGATAAATTAACCCTACTTATGAATTTATTAGTAATTGCACATATCAATGAAGATTTCTCTGTTGTAGATAGACTTGATATTTTAGAAGTTGTTGAAATGCTTGAGATTGATATTCGCCAATATAGTCAGATTATTGAACTAATTGAAGGTCAATCAAGATATTTTGATATGAAATTAGAGGAATTTGTTGAAAACTTGAGTCAAAAAATGTTCACAAATTTCTTGGTTTTTGGAGAAAACCCAGATTGCGATCTAAGATTCAAACAGGACATATCCACAGATTATAACCTGATTATATTTATTATTGAGGAACTTATCTTGATTGGCAGTTTTGTCAATAAAAAGCACCGTATAGGTAGCTATATTCTAGAGCTAGATAGATTATATAAGTTAGAAAAGGGTGAAGTTCTGAGCTTATCCTATCCATCTGATATATCAAGCTTACAGTTTACTTATGAAGACATAATGAAATTGTACATGAATAAAAAGAATCATATAACTCAGGTAATTAAATTTTCAAAGGAAAGTTTTGATTTGGATATCTTACAAGAGAATAATCTGATTAATATACAGGTTTATAATGGTAACATCACAGTCAATGGAAGGAGTATAAGTAATAACAATAAATATGAATTGGCAATTAATGACTCTATTGTGATAAATGATGTTTTGGAATTTTCTACTCTGGATATATTAACTGAAAAATTACTATTTAGTAGAGAAGAAAGAAAACTTGATACATTATATATTGATACTGCTGAACAATTCTATCGTATTAATGAAAAGAAGTCAGTTCACTCAATTGCAAAGATTTCGAGGCAGCAAGATCACTATACAATTTTTCCTCTGAATAAAAGTATTCCAATCTATTTGAACCATCGTCTTTTGACTCAAGAAGAGGAATTCGAAATTAAAAAAGATTTAATCTCAGCAGGACAAACAAATTTTCAAATTAATAAATTTTTTGATATTGTTAAAATTGATTATGAGATTTCAAAACTTACAGTAAACAATCTTCATTATATATTTTCAGAAAGATCCCTCTTAAATAGAAAGAAAGAACAGACCATCGGTCTTGATGAAATTAATTTTGATGTAAGTAAAGGTGAAATTTTAGCAATTTTAGGACCAAGTGGTAGCGGGAAAACTACTTTATTAAAGTGTATTAATGGAGATATTATTCCAGATAAAGCAAGGATTGAAATTGATGACTATGATTTATATGAAAACTTCTCTCATTTCCAAAAATACATTGGCTATGTACCTCAAGATGATCTATTATTCACCAATTTGACTGTTTATGAGAATCTTTATTATTGTGGAAGGTTACGTCTGCCATATATTAAAGATCCTGTAGATATTAAAAAAAAGATAGATAATATTTTGGTGCAGATAGGTCTTTATGATAAGAAAAATTTGGTTGTTGGAACTGTAATGGATAAGAAATTAAGTGGTGGTGAGCGAAAAAGATTAAATATTGCCTTAGAACTCCTTTCTGACCCTTTAATCGTAATATTAGATGAACCAACATCCGGCTTGTCTTCAAAAGATTCTGAAAAAATTATTGAGATGCTTACAGATTTGAAGGAACAAGGGAAGATCTTAATTGCTACAATCCACCAACCTAATCCGGATATTTTCCAGCAATTTGATAAAGTCCTATTAATAGATAAATATGGGACAGAGGTGTTTTTTGGAAATACTGATGAAGTATTTCATTATTTTGATGATGAGCTTGAACAAATAAGTTATGGAATTGGTAACCTGTTGAGGAAAAAAGAGCTTAAAATGCCAGAATATCTTTTCGATGTCTTACAATATCCATTATTAGATAGTTCAGGTAATACTATCCCCAAAAAGGATAGTTCAGCTTCAGGATTATCTGAGGAACAACGAAAATATCCACCGGAATATTGGAAGATAAAATTTAAAAAGCATCAATTATTAGAAATCATTATAAAAAAAAGTGCAGAAAAGAAAAAAGAAGGACAGGACAGAGAGACAAGAAAATTAAGTCTATCCCAAACAAAATTAAGTATCAAGGAAAATTTTTCTCAAATTTACTATCTTTTTATTAGAAATTTAAAGAATAAATTAATGAACAAGACAAATCTATTTGTTACATTTTGTGCAGCACCTGTTCTTGCTTTATTAGTCTCTTTTATTTTACGATATTCTGAATCTGGATTTAGGTATAACTTTGCAGCAAATGTTAATTTAAAATTATTTATATTTATTTCTGTTATAATTTTTATATTTTTAGGTTTATCGAATAGTGTGGATGAAATAATTTCTGAAAAGCGGATTTTGTTAAGAGAAAAGAAGTTAAACATTAAACCAGTATATTTCTTAATTGTTAAGAATATTACATTAGCAATTTTTGCTTTTATTCAATGTATTTTATTTTTTTCTATCTCAAGTATAATTCTACAAATTCGAAATATATTTTTCATTTATATTGGATACTTGCTTCTATCTTCATTTATTGGATCTTCTCTGGGGTTGTTAGCATCTGCTATATTAAAAGATAAGAAAGCAATAATAAATATACTTCCCTTGGTATTAATACCTCAGATAATTTTTGGTGGAGCTGTTATTGAATTTGAAAAAATGAACCGCAAATTGAAAATATACCCTGAAAGCGTTATTCCTGAATTCTGTCAGGTCATGCCTTCAAGATGGCTATTTGAAGGACTTTTTACTGCCCAGGCAAAATTAAATGTTTATAAAAGAAGAATTATAACATTAAACTTAAAAGAGGAAAAATTACGAGAATTAAGAAAAGAGAATAAAATTAATAATGAGAAATTTAAAAAAAAGAAAGAAGACATTCAAAAGAAAAAAATAAATATCCTTCAAAATTATGATACAAAAGATTATGTAAATGATGATATAAGTATGTGTGTCGCTTTTATAGATGGAAAGTTCTATAATAATCCTAAGAATTATTTTTTAAGCAGTAAGAAAATATATTTTGGGAAGACTTTCAATACATATAATACTAATGTTTTGATAATTATTATGTATGGGATTTTTATCAATTTATTGACATTTTTTATAATACAATTTTATTTTAAGTATAAATAATGAGATTATTGAAATAGATAAAAACGGAGGAAATAATGAAAAGAATCATTGCCTTATTATTGATTATTATTCTTATTATAATTGGTTGCAGCAAGAAGACTAAAAAAGAAGAGGTTCCAGAAGAGGGCAAAGAAAAAGTTACAATTCAAGTCTATTATACTCAACCTGCCCCTTTTTCTATGATATTATCTGATTTAGAAAAATTGGGAACCATTAATTATAATAGAATTCTAAAAAATCGTAAGCCTGGAAATCCGAAGTCATTGGATAAAATTGCATTCTGTCTTGGTGCAGGAGTAGCAGATGCATTACTCGGTGTTAAAGGAAAGAATAAAAATGAGATTTTGAATATTACTAAAGAATTGGTAAACTATGCTGAAGTGCTCGGTGTGAGTAAAAGCTTTCTAAAACTATCAGATTCAGTAAAAGTCTTTTTAGAACAAGATGAATGGGCGCAAATTGAGAAGAAATTAGAGGATTACAAGTCAACCATTCTGAATGAGTTATATAATTTAGAAAATTTTGATTCTGTAATTCTTATTCACTATGGTGGTTGGATAAAAGGTTTGCAAGATGTTTCTGAACTGATAATGGTAGATTTGAAAGACCGTGAAGCCACAAAACTACTATCAAATAAGACAGTAATCATCGCTTTACTTCATGATTTACCAAATCTTACTGACCAGAATATAGTAAAACAACCATATTTCCAAAAAGCATTGACTGATGTAAGGACAATCAAAGAGATGATTTACAGCTCAGAAGATGGCTGTTTTGATGAACAACAAGTTGAGAAATTAAATCATTTAGCCACAGAAATTGTAAAAAACTTTATGAATTAAATTGTAAAATCTTATTCAATTATATGTAAATTAATAACAAGAAACTAACTTGCTTATTAATTTTATTTAGTTACTTTCTTATTAAATAACTATTACTTAGAGAATCTACAAAAAATTATGAACATATTTATCAGAAAAAACGATAATGAGTTACTAAAATATCTTGATGATGATGAGTTTGCGAAAGTTAATGAAATAAAAGAAAAAGTAGTAATCCAATCAGGAAAGTATGTTATACAAGAAAAGGATAGAAATAGAGACATTTTTGTAATTCAAAAAGGTCGTGCTTCAGTGTGTTATTTGGATAGCAAAGGAAATGAGAAAAAAATAACCGAATTTTATGAAAACGAAGCGATTGGTGAGATAAATTTTATTATTCCTGTAGGTAGAACTGCATACATTAAAGCAGTTGAAACAGTTGAATTATTTCGTTATCCATATCAAGATTTGATTGAGCTTTTAAAAAATGATATGACAATTGCAGCCAAAATATTTGCTTCTCTTAATGATATGCTTGCAAAAAGAATTGTTCGTACTACTCAAAAAATGGAAGGAAATATTTAATAGACTTCTTATAAATACTTTTATAAATTTAGAAAATCGGACTGCTCTTTTTCCAAAATTATATCTATATATATGTGAGACTTCTGTTTTGTCCTAATATTATTCAGCCCCTACTATGGGGCTGAATTATTTAAATAATTTTTGCCATAATTGTAAAATAAAATAGATGGGTTCACTTAAGAAACCACTGAAGTGGTTAATTCGTATTAATTTGAATTTACCCACAGATAAATCTGTGGGCTTCTATATTACCTTAAAACAGTTAGATGGGCATATTAGAAACCCACATCTCCAATTTAATTGGGGATCAGTTGTGGGTTCTAGATGTAAATACTAATTTTAATCCCGATTTACCTGTCCCGTGAAATCTCTTTCTTCTATTTCACTGGGATCGGGATTTTTATAGTGAACTCATAGGTATATAAAAATATTATAATTGACGAAAAATCCTACAAAAATTTATTTTCGTAATTGACTTTATCTTGGAGTCTTAATATGAATATTGAGATAAGAAATGGTTATCTTATTTTTCCACGGGAAGATAGAATTTTAATTGAGAAAAAGAATATTTATATCCACAAAGGCATTATAAAATATAATAAAACATTTTCTAAAACAGACAGAGTAATAGATGTGAAAAATCGAGTGATATTTCCTGGATTAGTAAATGCTCACCATCATATTTATTCCTGTCTTTCAAAAGGAATACCGGTCAAAACTCCGTTTAAAAATTTTGAAGGAATTCTAAAAAATCTTTGGTGGAAATTGGATAAAGCACTTTTAGAAGAAGATGTTACACTTTCAACTGTTTTGACTTTACAGGATTGTATAAGAAATGGAGTTACAACCATTTTTGATCACCATATTTCTACGAATTTTGTTGAAAATTCTCTAAATACTTTAGCAGAAGTTTTTGAAAATTTTGGATTGAATGGTGCGCTTTGTTTTGAAATTTCTAATAGAAATGGAAATGAAATTTTTCAGAAATCATTAAAAGAGAACATTCGTTTTATCAAAAAGAAAAAGCCTAATTCTCTAAAAGGTATGATCGGACTTCACGCTTCATTTACACTTGATAATGAGAATTTAAAAGAAATCAAAGATAAAACGGAAAATTTTCCAATTCATATTCATATTGCGGAAGATAAAATTGATGAAATTCAATGCAAAGAAAAATACAACCAAACAGTTATAGAAAGATTGGAAAATTTTGATTTGCTTCGTCAAAATTCACTACTTGTTCATTGTAGTAATATTGCAAACAATGAGATTGAAATTCTGAAAAATGAGAAGTTATTTATAGTTCAGACAATTGATTCAAATATGAACAATGCTTTGAATATTGCTAATATTTCAAAGTTGATAAAAAATGGGATAAAGACAACTGTAGGAACTGATGGAATGAGTTCTAATATTTTAAAATCATTTAAAAATTCGTTTTTATTTACGAAATATCAAAATCAAGATCCTGATATTGGATTTTTTGAAATGAAAGCAATGTTACTTAATTCATACAAATTAAAAAAAGCATTTGGATTTCCTATTGGAGTTCTGGAAGATGAACCTGCAGATATTGTAATATTTGATTATAAGCCTGCAACTCCATTGAATGAGAATACATTTATAAGCCATTTTATTTATGGAATTACAGAATCACAAGCTCAATGGGTCATTAAAAAAGGCAAAATACTTCTTGATAATTTCAAATTGCAAATAACAAATCAGTATGATGATTTAATTGATAATGCCACAAGAATCACTAAAAAAATGTTTAAGAGATTTACAAAATCAGGTAAGATTTAGCCACAGATGGACACAGATAAAACACTGATAAAAAAATTATTGTATGAATCCGTGAAAGTTCTGTGTAAATCAGTGGCAAAAAAAAGAAAAATATGAATCAAATTATAGGCAAAAAGGTTATTCGCATAGATGGTTACGAGAAAGTAACCGGAAAAGCAATTTTTGGAGATGATATAAGATTTTCTGATATGCTCTATGCCGCTTGTAAATATACAGATATTCCTGCAGGGAAAATCACAAAAATAAATATTTCTAAAGCAGAAAAAATGGCAGGAGTAGAAGCAATTGCTCTTTATAAAAATATTCCAGGTCAAAAAAGAGTAGGTCCTATCTGTGCGGACCATTATGCAATTGTGAAAGATGAAGTTTTTTACTCCGGAGATGTTATTGCAGTTGTGGCAGCCAAATCAAAAGAAATTGCATATAAAGCTGTTGATGCAATAGAAGTAGATTACGAACCAATTAAGGGAGTTTTTGATATTGAAGAAGCTGTAAAACCAGCTTCAAGATTAATTCATCCTGAATTCAAAAGTAATATTGTAATTCACTATCCGCTTCGAAAAGGAAGTGTAGAAAAAGGCTTTGCGGAATCTGATTTTATTATTGAGAGAAAATATAAAACCAGCTTTTATGAGCATGCATATATTGAGCCGGAAACAGTCACAGCAGTTCCAGACCCAACAACAAAAGGTTTCAAGATTTATGGTTCAATTCAAAATCCATACACAACCAGGAAAATTGTTGCTCAATTTATGGGCTTAAGAATGAATCAGGTAAATGTGATGAGTTCAACTCTTGGTGGTTCTTTTGGTGGGAAAGATGATGTAATAAATTTGATGGCATGCAGGGTTGCTCTGCTTTCTAAGATGACAGGCAAGCCTATAAAATTAACTAATGTAAGAGAAAATTCCATAAAAGAGAGTTACAAACGGCATCCATACATTATGAATTATAAAGTTGGTTTTAACAGGAATGGCAAACTTAATGCGATGAAAATAAATATTCTTGCTGATAGTGGAGCTTATTCTTCACAAAGCTTTTTTGTAACCTGGCGTTCAGTGGTTCAAGCAACAGGTCCTTATGAAATTGAGAATGTTGAAACAGACATTCGGGCAGTTTATACGAACAATACTTATACTGCTGCTTTTCGTGGTTTCGGTTCTCCGCAGGTAATTTTTGCCCAAGAATCTCTAATGGATGAAATAGCAGCGACCTGTGGAATTTCACCATTAGAAATACGCAAAATAAATGGATACAAACAGGGGAGTATCACAGCAAGTGGACAAAAACTTTCTGGACATAAAGTATCACTTTTACAGGTAATCGATGAGGCTGCAAAAAAAAGCAATTATAAAGAAAAAATTATTGAATATAGAAATCAAAATAAAATAGATAATCGATACAAATACGGAATTGGATTATCCTGTAGTTTCAGAGGTTGTTCATTAGGGGCAGAAGGAACAGATGCTTCTTCTGCAATTGTCTCGGTTCAAGCAGATGGGAGCGTCTATATTCTCGCTGGTTGTAATGAAAATGGACAGGGATTGAAAACTACTTTTTCGCAGATTGCAGCTGAAGTTTTAGGGATTAATTTTAACAAAATAGTTTTTCTTGAACCGCAAACAGCAACTATTACAGATGGAGGTCCAACAGTTGCTTCTCGGTCTACATTGATGGGTGGCAATGCAATAGTTGAAGCTGCTCAAAAAGTTAAAAACACTATTTTTAATGTGATCAAAGATGAACTAAAAGTTTCAAAAATTGAAGATACAGAATGGAAAAATAATTATATCTTTAATAAGAAAAGTAAAATAAAAATCAGATTTGAAGATGCTTCAGAAAAAGCTTATTGGGCTGGTGAAAATCTTTCAGCTTATGGATGGGCAAAAGCACCGGATGTCAGCTGGGAAGAAAAAACAGGTCAGGGGAATGCGTATTTTACTTATGTTTATGGATGTCAAATAGCAGAAATCAAGGTTGATACTCATACAGGAAAAATAGATGTCCTTAAGATCACTGCTGCTCATGATGTCGGAAAAGTAATTAATAAATTGGGTGCTGAAGGTCAGGTTTATGGTGGAGTTGCTCAGGGTATTGGATATGGTATTTTTGAAGATTATAATATTCAAAATGGAATTGTAAAATCTGAGAACTTAGATGAATATCTAATTCCAACTATAAAAGATATTCACAAAATTGATCCGATTCTAATTGAAAACCCGGATAAATTCGGACCTTTTGGAGCAAAAAGCATTGGCGAACCAACTCTTGAATTAACTGCAGCAGCAATTAACAATGCCTTATCTTTTGCGACCGGGAAAAGATCATACCAGATTCCATTGACATTGGAGCAAGTATTTCTTGGAAAAAATTTAAGAAAGCCAGGTCGTCAAAGTGAAATTATATTCTTAAAATCTAAGAAAAATAAAGTAACTCCAAGAATAACAAATATTAAAATTGAAACTCCAACAAGTCTCAATGATGCTCTTGAACTTCTATCCAAAGATAAATATAAAATTATTTCCGGTGGAACAGATATGATCATTCAATTACGGAAAAATACTAAATTCCGGAAATTACTTAATATTTATAATTTGTCAGAATTGAAAAATATTTCTGAAGATGATGATAAGATTCGCATTGGAAGTGCAGTTACATTTACTGACATTATTGAAAATGAATCCATTAGAAAGAATTTTCCTCTTTTAATAAAAGCATGTTCTCTTATTGGGTCAAAACAAATTCGCAATAGAGGAACAATTGGTGGGAATATAATTAATGCATCACCAAGTACGGATTCTGTTCCTCCATTGATCGTTTACAAAGCCAGATTACTGCTTCAATCTAAAAATAGTAATAGAGAAATAAATGTTGAAGATTTTATCATAAAAAATTATCAAACCCAAATAAAACCGGAAGAAATTTTGACAGCCATTATTATCCCCAAATTACCTGACAAAAAATATTATCACAGTTATTTCAAACTCGGAAGAAGAAATGCAATGAACATTGCTCGTTTAAGTCTTTGTGTTATGATTTCTTTCGACAAAAAAGAAAACATTAAAGAATGCTTTCTTGTCGCAGGTTCACTTCTCAATCGTCCTCAAAGATTAACAAAAATTGAAGAGATTTTGATTGGTCGGAAATTAACAAGTTCAGTAATTAATGAAATTGAAAATCCATTGAAAAAAATTATTGATTCTAAAATTGGAACTCGTTGGTCAGCAGAATATAAAATGCCTGTTTTTATAAACCTTTGTAAAGATGCACTTGATGAAATAAAAATTCAAAGATTAGCCACAGATTCACCCCGTTAGATAATTTTTGATCTATGGGTCAATAAACTTTCATAGGTTACAAAATATTATCTCATTGGATAAAAAAATCAAACAGATGAATATCTAACGGGGTAAACACTGATATAAATGGATATGTTAAAATATAAATCAATTACAGAAAAGATAATTAAAGGTTTTTATGAAGTCTACCCTGTTATCTTAGGAAAGATATTTATTATAATGTTAGAAAAAAATCCGTTCTAATCAGTGAAAATCTGTGGCTAAATAAAAAGAGATATATTATGATTGAATTAAAATTAAAAGTTAATGGAAAGCATTTTCAAATTCAAGTAGATGATTCCATGCGTTTATTGGATATTTTGCGTGATGAACTGAATTTAACAGGAACAAAAGAAGGATGTGGAATTGGTGAATGCGGTGCTTGCACAGTAATTATGAATGGTAAAGCAGTATGTTCCTGCTTGATTCTTGCAGGACAATTGCACAACGCAGAAATAGAAACGATTGAAAATTTAGAAAAAGACGAGGTGCTTTCCAAACTACAACTGGCATTTCTGGAAAATGGAGCAATTCAATGCGGGTTCTGCACACCCGGAATGCTGATGAGTGCAAAAGCGTTACTTGATAAAAATGCACATCCAAATGAAATGGAAATCAAAGAAGCTCTGGAAGGTAATCTTTGCAGATGTACAGGATATATTCCAATCCTGGAAGCGGTGAAAGCAGTTGCTGGAAAGAAAGAATGACCAATATAATTCGACCAATACCCTTTCAGAAATTAATTCAATGGATATTTGAAGAATACAAACAACATCAAACAATATTTGGAATACCTGAGGTAAAATTTTTCAGGAAAAATAGTAAAAGTCACATAACAATTTTTGGAGAAATGTGTGAAACTCCTGTTGGACCTGCTGCAGGACCACACACTCAGTTATCACAAAATATCATTGCTTCTTATATCACAGGAGCAAGATTTTTTGAATTAAAAACCGTTCAAAAACTGGATAACCTGGAAATTGAAAAACCCTGTATTGATGCGGAAGATGAAGGTTATAATACTGAGTGGTCAACTGAACTCACTATCACGCAGGCTTATAATGAATATGTGAAAGCATGGTTTATTATACATCTTTTACAAAAATTATTTCATCTTTCTTTATTTGAGAAAAAAGCTTTTATTTTTAATATGAGTATTGGTTACAACCTTGAAGGAATCAGAACTTCAAAAGTTGATAACTTTATTGAAGGTCTTAAAAATGCTTCCAATAATGTATTTTTTAATGAATGTAAAGATATTCTAAGAGATCAAATTAAAGACCAAAAGCTAATTGAGATAGATGAAATTTTTATAGATTCAATCTCACCAAACATTTCAAATTCCATAACACTTTCAACTATGCACGGATGTCCTCCAGAAGAAATTGAAGCTATCTGTAAATACCTAATAGAAGATAAAGGATTACATACTTATGTAAAACTGAATCCAATTCTTTTGGGATATAAAACCGTTAGAAATATTTTAGATAATTTGGGTTATGGCTATATTCAATTAAAAGAAGAAGCTTTCACCAATGATTTGCAATATAATGATGCAATTGTAATGATAAATAGATTGAAAAGTTTTGCTGAGGAACATAACAGAGAATTTGGTGTAAAGTTGTCTAATACTCTTCTTGTAGCGAATTTCGGGAGCGAACTTCAGGGAGATGAAATGTATATGTCCGGACGGGCTTTATTTCCGCTTACAATAAATCTTGCGTCAATGCTTGCTTCAGAATTTGATGGCAATATTAATATCTCATATTCTGGTGGTGTATCTTTCTTTAACATCTCTAAAATATTTGAAACTGGAATTAAACCTATAACTTTAGTTACAGATTTACTAAAACCCGGTGGGTATTTAAGATTGAATCAACTTGCGAATGAATTAGAACCTTATTTAGAACGGGCTAAAGGAGAAAAAATTGATGTGAAAAAGTTGAAAGAGCTTGCTGAAAATTCTATAAAAGATACCAATTATTTCAAATCTAAGAGATATACAAACAATCTTAAAATTAATAAAGAATTACCTTTATTTGACTGTTTTATTGCACCATGTATAGAAAGCTGCCCAATTCAACAGGATATTCCTGAGTACATAAGATTGATAAATGAAAAAAGATATTTTGAAGCCTTTAAACTAATTGTTTCTAAAAATCCTTTGCCACATATTACAGGTTATATTTGTGACCATAAATGTATGTTAAAATGTGTCAGAAATGATTATGATGATCCAATATTAATAAGAGATTTAAAGAGAATTGTAGCTGAAAATAGCTATAAAGATTTTATTGAAAGATTTCATAATGATGTTTTTAAAAATGATGTAAAAGTTGCAATAATTGGAGCTGGACCTTCCGGGCTTTCTGCCGGGTATTTCCTTGCTAAAGCGGGTTTTGATGTTACTATTTTTGATAAGAGAGAAAAACCTGGAGGGACGGTTCAGTATGTAATCCCAACATTTAGATTACCTCGTTGGGCAATTGAAAATGATATTAATCTTATTAAGAAAATGGGAGTAAAATTCCAATTAAGTATTAATGAAGAATTTTCTGTGAATAAGCTCAAGGAACAAGGTTATAAATATATTTATTTAGCAATTGGAGCTGGAAAGTCAAGCCCTTTAAAGCTTAATGGAAAGAATAAAAATGTATTTGATGCAATAGAATTCCTTGAGAGTTTTAATATTGATAAAAATAAAATAAAACTCTGGGGAAAAATAGCAGTTATTGGTGGTGGTAATTCTGCTATGGACAGTGCCAGAGCCGCAATGCGAGTTAAAGGGATTGAGAAGGTTTATATAATTTATCGAAGGACAAAAGAATTGATACCTGCTGATAGAGAAGAATTTGATAATGCTTTATCTGAAGGTGTTGTCTTTAAAGAATTGCTTTTCCCCGTTGAATTTTCCAATAATATCTTAAAATGTCAAAAAATGAAGCTTGGTAAACAAGATAAAAGTGGGAGAAAAAGACCTATTCCAATTGAGGATGAATTTGCGGAAATCCAGGTTGATTCTGTTATCTCAGCAATTGGCGAGTTTGTTGATGCTGAGATATTGAAGAAAAATGGAATTAACCTAAATGACAAACAGGTTGAGTTTAATAATGACACCTTGGAAACAAATATTGAAAATGTCTATATAGGTGGTGATGCATTAAGAGGTCCTTCAACGGTAGTAGAATCAATAGCTGATGGAAATAAAGTTGCAAATGTGATTATTGAAAAAGAAAAAATAAAGTTTAAAAATAAGTCATCCAACTCAGAAATTATTTTTGATGATGACCAGAGAATCTCAGAAATTACTTTGAAAAAAGGAATTATACAATCCGGTGAAAAACAGTTATCAAACCAAAAAGAAATTGAAAGAGAAGCGGGAAGGTGTCTTGAATGTAATTTTATCTGTAATAAATGTGTTGAGGTTTGTCCCAATAGAGCAAACATTGCAATAGGAATTAGCCACGAATTCACCCCGTTAGATAGCATCCCATTATATAGCATCCCATTATATAGCATCTCATTAGATAGCAAGCATCTAACGGGACAAGAGCATCTAACGGGGCAAGCACGAACTTTCACTAACTATAATTATAATAATATCTATCAGATAATCCATATTGATGGAATGTGTAACGAGTGTGGAAATTGTGCGACTTTTTGCCCTTATGAAAATGGTAAACCTTATAAAGAAAAATTTACGATTTTTTGGGAAGAAGAAGATTTTAGTAATAGTAAAAATAGCGGGTTTATTTTGAAAAATTACGAATCACTTAAATTTAGAATAAGACTTGATAATAAAATCTATGATATAAAATTTAATGATGATGGAGAAATTATATCTGGGATTTCATCCTTTAATGATGAATTGAGTAATGTCTTAAAGTTTATCTGGAAAGTGTATAAAAATTATAAATATTTACTTCTAAAAAATCTTGAGTTAAGTTGAAAAACTTGACTTAAGATTTGGGGAAAAGTTTATTAATTTAAAATAGCAATAATGATGAAGGAAAAATGCGAAAACTACAATTTATAATATTTTGTTTGATTTTATTGTTTGGACAAACATTATTTGGAAACATTATTAATATCCCGGATGATTATCCAACAATCCAGCAAGGTATAGATGCTTCTGTAAATGGAGATACAGTTATTGTAGATACAGGAAGATATTTTGAGAATATTAATTATAATGGGAAAAACATTGTTGTTGCTTCATTATTTTTGACAACTCAGGATACCTCCTATATTTCGCAGACGGTTATTGATGGAGATAGTTTAGATAGCGTTGTAAAATTTGTAAGTGGAGAGGATTCAACTTCTGTTTTATGTGGTCTTACAATTACAAATGGCTCAGCTGATTGTGGTGGTGGGATTTACTGCGATTTTCATTCCTCCCCGAGTTTAGAGAATGTAACCATAACAGGTAATAGTGCTAATTCTCTTGGTGGTGGGATTTGTTGCGATGGTTCCTCGCCGAGTTTAGAGAATGTAACGATATCGGATAATAGTGCTAATTATCATGGTGGTGGGATTTGCTGTTATTGGTCTTCTTCCCCGAGTTTAGAGAATGTAACCATAACAGGTAATAGTGCTAATTCTCTTGGTGGTGGGATTTACTGTTATTGGTTTTCCTCCCCGAGTTTAGAGAATGTAACGATAACAGGTAATAGTGCTGCTTCTAATGGTGGTGGGATTTACTGCACTGGTTACTGCTCCCCGATTTTAGAGAATGTAACCATAACAGGTAATAATTCTGAATATGGTGGTGGGATTTGCTGCTGGTTTAATTCCTCACTACTTTTTAGCTCTACAAACAGATGTAATATTTATTCAAATATTATTGAAAACATGAGGGGGTATGGAGCAGATATTTTTACAGTAGATTGTGACCCAATAGATATAATTGTAGACACTTTTACAGTATTAATGCCTACTGATTATTACGCATCACCTATTGACAATTATACCTTTGATATATTACATAGTGTTAAGGATAATTTAATAAATTCAGATGTGTATGTATCAGTAGATGGAGATGATTCTAACACTGGAACATCAGCAGATGAGCCCTTTAGAACAATAAAACATGCATTATCTATGATATATTCAGATAGCTTGAATATTAATACAATACATCTTGCACCTGGTGTATATAGTGATTCTACAAATGGTGAAATATTTCCAATCGTATGGAGTAATTATGTGAATTTACAAGGTAGTGGAGAAGATGAGACAATCCTGGATGCTCATCATACATCGCGTGTTTTAGAGTTTTATGGTGTATCTGTAGTATTAATAGAAGAAATAACAATAAGGAATGGGAATAGTTATGATGGAGGTGGGATTTACTGCAGGGATTTTTCCTCCCCGGGTTTAGAGAATGTAACAATAACAGGTAATAGTGCTGCTTCTAATGGTGGTGGGGTTTACTGCAAAGATAATTCCTCCCCGAGTTTAGTGAATGTAACGATAAATAATAATAGTGTTAATTATTTTGGTGGCGGGATTTGCTGCAATTATTATTCCTCCCCGAGTTTAATTAATTCTATAGTATCAGATAATACTGGTAATTATGGTATTTATAATTATACAAATTATCCAGGTAATCCAACCATAACCTATTGCGATTTTTGGAATAATGAAGGTGGTAATTTTTATGGAGTAAATGATTCAATCGGAGTAAATGTAACGACCAATGCAAATGGAGATAGTTGTGATGTATTTTATAATATACAATTAGACCCCCTATTTGTAGATCCTCTCAATGGAGATTATCATCTAAGTTGGGCTAACTTTCCAATACCTGACTCTACAATGTCACCCTGTATAGATGCAGGAGACCCGAACTCACCACTTGATCCGGATGGAACTGTTGCAGATATGGGCGCTTTATATTTTAATCAAACTGTTGGTGTTGATGATGAAAATCATCCTTCAATTGAGACAGAATTATTTAAGAACTATCCCAATCCCTTCAACAAAATTACCATAATTAGATACTTCTTACCCAAATATACAGAAGTAAAAATTCAGATATACAATCTTAAAGGCCAATTAGTTGAAACTATTGTTGACTCTAATAAACCTACTGGTTATTATACTATTGAATGGAATGCAAAAGATATGAGTTCAGGAATATATTTCTATAAATTATCTACCAAAGATAAGACATTCATTAATAAGATGATTTTATTAAAATAGTATCAATATCTTCTGTTCATAAAGTAAAGCCCTTCAGTTCACATTTGTGGATTTAAGGGCTTTTTTCATTTCCACTTATCATTAGACTTGACAGAAAGTAACGATTGAAAGGAAGTTTCACAAATAAATATTGAAGGAGTCTTTTAATGCGAACTAACAAATTTTTAGGAAGGGACTGGCTAAGTCCTGAAATGGACTATACAAAGGAAGAATGGGAAACCTTACTCCACCTCGCAGAAGAACTTAAAATTAGATATGCGATAAATGAAGATATGACTCATATTTTGAAGGGCAAGACACTTTACACAATGTTCTTCAACAGTTCATTAAGAACACGAAGCACCTTTGCTGCAGGAATACAACAGCTTGGCGGTTATCATATAGACCTTGAACCAGCAAAAACCTATACACCTGCTCGAAAAGGATTTGAAATCCCATATAAAACAGAGAGAATCTGTGATGTTGCACAAGTTCTTAGCCGAACTGGGGATGCAATTGCAATCAGGATGTATGGTGCACCTTCTCAATGGATCTACGGTTTTGCACACGAAACAATGAAAGAATTCGCTCATTATTCTGATATTCCGATAATCAATATGGAGTGTGACAAATATCATCCCTGTCAAGCATTGGCAGATATGCTTACTATCAAAGAAAAATTTGGACAGTTCAAAGGACTGAAATTCGTGATAAGCTGGGCTTATTCAGGTTCAACAGCAAAACCATTTGCTGTTCCGCAAAGTCTTGCTCTTGCCCCATCATTGCTTGGTATGGATGTAGTTCTTGCCAGACCAAAAGGATTCGAACTCGATCCTGAAGTAACTAAAAAATGCAAAGAATATGCAGAAATGAATGGCAGTAAATTTGAAGAATGTGATGATATGGAAGAAGCCTTTGAAAATGCTCATGTTGTTTATCCTAAATCTTGGGGAGCATTTGATTACTTTGCTCAGGTAAATAAATCCGGTAAGAAAGTAAAAGAGAAAAACTTTGAAGGAATGAAAGAACTCTTCGAAAGAAACAAGCACTGGATCTGCGACGAGAAGAAAATGAAACTGATTGATAAAAATGGTATTTATATGCACTGCTTACCAGCGGATCGCGATATGGAGGTTACAGATGCTGTGATTGATGGTCCTCAAAGTGTAATTTATGATGAAGCGGAAAACCGTCTGCATGCACAGAAAGCTATAATGACACTTCTAATGGGCGGTAGATTATAAATTGAGATTTTAATAGAGATACCCCCAAAATTTTGAATAGATTTTATGTAACTGACTACTATTAAAGATAATACAGGCAAAGATAAGTGGAAATTTATAGTTTTGTGGATATTGAATATTCTACAAAGATTTTTAAAATAATAAAATCCCGATAAATCGGGACGAGAGAATCAATTCTCTCGCTAATACAAAAAAAGTCCCGATAAATCGGGACTATTGGATGTATTTCAGCATCCGTCAGCTGACGGATGCTTCCTTTGAATCAGCGAGATGATTTATCATCTAGCAGGAAAGAAAGTAGTCAAAAATTATTAAAATTTTGGGGGTATGCATGATTGAGATTTTAAAACTTGACAACTAAATTATAGAATAAATTAAGTCCACTAAATTTATGGAGAGTCATAAAAATAGTAGGAAAAATGTTAAAACCAAGAAAAGTTATCGATAAAATTAAACGGTACTTAGAATTCCCAGAAGCAATTATACTTATCGGTGCCAGACAAGTTGGGAAAACTTCTATTATGAAATTGCTTCAAAATGAACTTCAAACTGAATACAACACATTTTTCTTTGATTTAGAATATCGGGAACTATTTGAACAATTTAATAGGAATTTTACAGAAGTCCTGAATTTTCTTTATGAAGAAGGCGTAGATAAAAACAGCAAAAGTTTCATTTTTTTAGATGAAATCCAATATTTAGACGATCCCTCAAATCTTATCAAACTTTTAGTTGATAATCATCCTGAAATCAAAATAATTGCTTCAGGTTCATCTACCTTGCAGATAAAGCATAAATTCAAAGATGCACTGGTTGGAAGGAAAATTGAATTTCAGATATTACCGCTCGATTTTGAGGAATATCTACAATTTAGGAATGAAAAGAAATATCTACAGCTTTTGAAAAGGAACAATATAACCTCGTTAAATCAGCAGCGAATCGAAACCATTTTTTTTGATTTTCTTACTTTTGGTGGTTTTCCACGCATAGCTTTGACACCATCAAAAAAAGATAAGGAAAAGTTACTTAATGAAATTGTTCAAACCTATATTTTCAAAGATATTTCCTATCTTTTTAAAATAGAAAACCTGCAAGCTTTTAATCTGCTTCTAAAATTATTAGCTAATCAATGTGGCAGACTTCTAAATCTTCAGCAAGTTCAAAACGATTTGAGAATTAACCGACAAACTCTGGAAAGATACCTCTTTGTTCTGGAAAATACTTTTATCATAAAAAGGATATTTCCCTTTTTTTCAAATAAATCAACTGAGATTTCTAAAATGCAAAAACTTTTTTTTCTCGATAATGGCATTAGAAACATTTTGCAAAGAAATTTTAGTTTAATCCAAAACCGGAATGACAGAGGAGAATTATTAGAAAATGGAATTTATACCGAGCTGCAGAAGAACATCGATTTATTGGATGATATAAAATATTGGCGAACAAAATCGGGCAATGAAGTAGATTTTATTATTGATGGAGAGAAGCAATATGCTATTGAAGTTAAGTGGCAAAACTATAAATATAATTTACTTCCAAACGGAATAAAATATTTTCAGAAAAAATACCATCCAAACAGTTCGTTTTTAGTTCATCAAGGCGAATATGTAGAAAAAGAGAAAATGACAATGATTCCACACTATAAAATAGGTTACTGGCTTTCACAAAAGAAATAAAAAGGGAGGGTATAAATGTTAGTAGATATGAACGGAAAAGACCTGATCTGTACACAGGAAATTTCCGTAAAAGAAATTAAAGCAATTTTGAAATTAGCTTCCGAAATGAAATCAGACAGATATGGAGAAAAGTACAACAGTCTATTAAAAGATAAAACCTTCCTGATGTTCTTCTATAATCCATCACTTAGAACCCGCATCTCATTTGAAGCAGCTGCAACAGAATTAGGTGGTCACGCACAATTTTTGGAGCCAGCAGCAATGAGATTGAGAAAAACTAAAGGTGGCATTGAAGTTCAAGCAGGTGAGACTATAGAAGATGTTGCAAAGGTACTTGATAGATACGGTTGTGGAATAGGAATCAGAATCCTGGAAACAGCAGTTGAAAATTATGGAGAAGGGGATGCACTTCTAAGAGAATTTGCTAAATATATGAAGATTCCTATAATAAATATGGCGGATGATAAGTATCATCCCTGTCAGGGGCTTGCAGATGTGATGGGAATGCGAGAGCACAAAGGAAACCTTAATGGAAAAACAATTCTTATGACCTGGGCTCATGGATCATTAGCTCGTTCATATTGTTCTGTTCACGAAAATCTTTTAATCACATCACGACTTGGAATGAATGTTAGATTAGCTTATCCCAAAGGGTATGATCTTCCGGAAGAGGAAATAGCAAAAGTAAAAGCAAATTGTGAAGTCAATGACAGAAAGTTTGAAATTTATCATAACCCAGATGAAGCTTATACAAAAGAAGTGGAATTTGTTTATTCAAGGAATTGGTTTGGTCCAGATTTTTATGAAATCGGGAAACAATCTGAAATAGAAAGAGCAAGCAAAATGACTAACTGGATTTGCACAGAAGAAAGAATGAAACGAACCAATGAGGGTTTATTCACCCATCCAATGCCGGTTGATAGAGGAAAAGAAGTAACTGATGAAGTTGCCAGCGGACCTCGCTCAATCATCATTGATATAGCTGAAAACCGACTTCATATCCAAAAAGCTATTATGGCAATGATAATTGCAGGCTTGAAAGTTGAAATCTAAGAAAATTTTTACAAGACGGAGGAAAAATAGATGCCAAAATTAGCAGTAGTTGCTATTGGGGGGAATTCTTTAATCAAAGATAAAGATCATCAAACAGTTGAAGATCAATATAATTGTATTTTTGAAACATCTCAACATATTGTAAAACTTATCGCGGAAGGAATGAATATTA
The DNA here is from genome assembly GCA_023129415.1 of Candidatus Cloacimonadota bacterium. Taxonomy (GTDB): domain Bacteria; phylum Cloacimonadota; class Cloacimonadia; order JGIOTU-2; family JGIOTU-2; genus JAGMCF01. The sequence continues at coordinate 14,682 of JAGMCF010000139.1, read as the reverse complement.
TAGTTACTCATGGCAATGGTCCTCAAATCGGTTTTATTCTTCTTCGGTCAGAAATTTCTAAAAATCAGCTTCACGAGGTTCCCATTCCTTCAGCAGGAGCAGATACACAGGGTGCGATTGGTTACCAAATCCAGCAAGCAATTGGAAATATTTTGAAAGAAAAAGGGATTAAAAAAGGTGTTGCAACTGTTGTTACTCAAGTTTTAGTTGATAAGAATGATATTGCTTTCAAACTACCAACAAAGCCAATTGGTCCATTCTTAACAGAAGAAGATGCACAAGTGAAAAAAAAGAAATATAATTGGGATATCATTGAAGATGCAGGTAGAGGATTCCGTAGAGTAGTAGCATCTCCTATTCCTATTAAAATTATTGAACAGGATGCTATTGAAAATTTAGTAAAAAACGATTTTATAGTTATTGCTGTTGGGGGTGGGGGAATTCCTGTAATTAAAGATGAATACGGAAATCTATGTGGTGTTTCAGCGGTTATAGATAAAGATAGAGCATCTTCATTATTAGCGCGAAATCTTAAAGCAGATTACTTAATAATTTCTACACCTGTTGAGCATGTTTACCTGAATTTTGGAACTGAAAACCAGCAAGCAATTTCTGAAATGTCATTACAGGAAGCAAAACAGTACTGCGCTGAAGGGCATTTCCAAAAAGGGAGTATGCTTCCTAAAATTGAGTCTGCAATTGAATTTCTTGAAGATGGTGGAAAAGCAGTTATTATTACTACTCCAGAACTGATAGCAGATGCAGTTGCAGGAAAAGCAGGAACAAGAATAGTGAAATAATAGTGACAAAGAAGCAAAGTGTCAAAGTTACAAAGTGATATTTAATGGGCATTTTTTATGATTAAAACTTATAGAGATTTAATAGTCTGGCAAAAGTCTATGATTTTTGTCTCTGATATTTATAGGATTACAAAGAATTTTCCCAAAAATGAAGAGTTTACATTAATTTCGCAACTAAGACGTGCATCTATCTCAATTCCATGTAATATTGCTGAGGGATTTGGTAGAAAATCTCCTAAAGAATTCATTAGATTTTTAAATATTTCTATTGGTTCTCTTTTCGAAGTACAAACACAAATAGATATCTCTTTAGAACAAAACTATATATCAAACATTACTTACAAAAATATTTTTGAGAAATCCCGAGAAATTGAAAGAATGATTTGCAGCTTAATTTCCAAAATTAGAAATACAAAAAAGTAATATACTTTGTCACTATGCTACTTTGAAACTTAGGTACTTTAAAGGAGTCTAAATGAGATCTAAAGAACAAATTTTAGAAAATACAATTCACCGTTGTCGTGAAAAGAATATTATCATGCCAACCTATAAACAAATGGAAAATCCAGAACTTATTCCAGATGGGATAAAGAAGGAATTGAAGAAAATTGGTTTATGGGATTTGAATCCTTTAAATCTTTTCAGAATTACCTGGAAAAACGAACCTGTAAAATTTGGAGGTGGATTTGGAAAGGTTAACTATCTGGAAATTCCAAAAGAATTGAGCGGTGTGAAAGCCAGAATCCTTGTTCTGATTGGTAAATATTTTCCAACAGGTTCTCACAAAGTTGGGGCTACATTTGGTCCACTTGTAGAAAAACTTGTAACAGGAAAATTTGATCCAACTACACAAAAAGCTCTTTGGCCCTCAACAGGCAATTATTGTCGCGGTGGTGCTTATGATTCTTTTCTTCTTGGATGTGATTCAATTTCCATTTTGCCAGAAGGGATGTCCCAAGAGCGGTTTGATTGGCTTCATAAAGTCGGTTCAGAAGTATTTGCTACTCCAGGATGCGAAAGTAATGTAAAAGAAATTTATGATAAAACTAAAGAATTGAAAGCTGAAAGAGGAGATGAAATTGTTGTACTCAATCAATTTGATGAAATCGGGAATGCTTTGTGGCATTATGCAGTTACAGGTAGAGCAATGGAAGAGGTTTTCAATAATGAAAAAAAAGAAAGGCAAAAATTAAGCGCCATTTTCTTGACACAAGGTTCTGCAGGCACTTTAGGCTCTTGTGATTATTTAAGAGAAAAATTTCCTTTGATAAAGGTTTGTGCTGGAGAAGCTCTTCAGTGTCCAACTCTTCTTTATAACGGATATGGTGGACACCGAATTGAAGGAATTGGTGACAAACATGTGCCGTGGATTCATAATATAAAAAATATGGATATGGTTGCAGGTATAGATGATGAAGCATCAATACGATTGATGAGACTTTTTAATGAGCCAAAAGGTAAAAAATTTCTCACCAAACAAGGAATTGTGCCACAATTTGTTGAAAGGCTTGATCTGTTTGGAATTTCATCAATTGCAAACCTGATTGGCGCAATCAAAATGGCAAAATATTATGAAATGAATGAAAATGATGTAATATTAACCGTTGCAACTGATTCTATGGAGTTGTATCAATCCAGAATTTTGGAAGAACGAGAACGATTAGGTGAATACACCGAAAAAGATGCAGCAGTCGATTTTGAAAGAAGATTAATGGGAATTACAACAGATTATATGATTGAATTAACCTATTATGACAAAAGAAGAATGCATAACCTTAAATACTTTACCTGGATTGAACAGCAAGGCAAATCACTTGATGAATTAAATGCTCAATGGTATGATGAAAATTATTGGAAAAGTCAGTTTGCTAAAATTGAGGAATGGGATGAAGAAATTATTGAATTCAACAAAAGAACAGGTTTGTTGAAAAAATATTAGTTAATTAACCACCTGTCTTTGCCAACCCGTCCTCCGCAGTCCCGATAAGAATCGGGACGGAGGGTGGAGGCTACGCCAGGCAGGCCGAGAACACCGAAGGACACCGAATAGAAAATAAATAAATAGTTTTCGGTGAATCTCGGTGTTCTCGGTGGTGAAATAAATACTAAAGGTCTAAAAACTTCTATTGAAAACTTGACCCAGTGTAATATATTTTACATGTTTGGTTTTATAAAAGATGATTATTTTAACATATAGTATCATCTGGGTTGACCCCGTGTAATATAAAATGCTTCGTTATTACACAGGGTTGACTCCATGAAATATAGTATTACACAGGGTTGACCCCGTGTAATATAAAATGCTTCGTTATTACACGGGGTTGACATATAAAGAGTATAAAATTGTTTCTTAAATTATGAATAACCCGATCGGAATTTTTGATTCAGGAGTAGGTGGCTTGACTGTATTTGATGCAATTAGACGCAGTTTGCCATCTCAGGATATTATTTATTTTGGTGATACAGCTCGTGTTCCCTATGGGTCAAAATCAAAAAATACAATCATTCAATATTCTTTGCAAAATGCAAGTTTTCTTATCCAACAGAATATTAAATTGTTAATAGTTGCATGTAATACTTCCTCTGCTTATGCTCTGGATGAACTGAAAAAGGATTTTGATATTCCAATCATTGGTGTTATTGAGTCAGGTGCTAAGAAAGCAATTAAGGTTACAAAAAACAACAAAATCGGTATAATTGGTACTGAAGGGACAATAAAAAGTGGAGCTTATGAAAAGGTAATAAAAAAGTTGAATGAAAACTGTTCGACATTCAGTAAACCAACACCTTTGCTTGTCCCTTTTGTAGAAGAAGATTGGATAAAGCATTCAGTAACAAAACAAGTTTTAGAAGAATACCTTAAAGATTTAATTAATTATGATATTGATACATTAATTTTGGGATGTACACATTATCCTGTTTTGAAGGATGTAATAAAAGAAATTATTGGAAGTAAGATTATTCTTATTGATTCTGCTGAATCACTTGCCAGTGAGGTTTTGGAAAATTATCCTTTTAAAAATTCTAAAAATATGAAAGGCAAGTATCAATTTTTTGTTAGTGATAATCCTGAAAAATTCAAGATTTTAGGCAAAAGTATATTAAATCTAAATTTAGAAGATGTTAATATGGTTTATTTTACTGAGGGATGGGTGAAGAAAATATAATCATAAGATTCGCCAACTGACGAATCGTCAAATATAGTCAAATGCTCCTCTTGCCTTCGCGAAGCCCACCTTCCGAAGTTCTACGGCGGACAGGCTTCGGCGAAGCAAGGTCGGAGCGTCAAAAATAGCCATTTTGACAGCGGAGCGTTTTGATAGCGACTCGTCTGGACGCCGTAGCCTGAAGCGTTATGACGGCTTCAGCCATTTTGATAGCGAAGCGTTTTGATGGCGAAGCCATATGACAGCAAAGCATTATGACAATTATAATTTATATCCAATGATTGAGCAAGAAGTCGAGCAATTCCTTTCCAATCGTTCTTCTGGGGCAGGAGAATTAGCTCTCCAAGAATTACAACTCATAAAAAAATTATTTAAATCTAAATTAAATGAAAAACATATCAAAGATTTCATCAAACAATGTTCTGATTACTTTCCTCAAATGAGTCCGATTTTAAAAATTGAGGAAATTCTTTATAATATTCCAATAAATCAACAGAATATAAACAAAATTCAAAATGTATTATTAGATAAAAAATATATTGAACATTCACAATTTCTTTTTTCAAAATCAGTTGAGTTATTGACTTTTAGTAATAGTTCTTCAATTAGAAATGTAATAGATTATTATTCGGATAAAGTAAGTAAGATTTTTTGTTGTCACTCATTACCTTTGGGTGAAGGGAAAAAATTAAATGAATATTTTCAGAAAAAATCCATTAATTCTACACTTATAGAGGATTCTGAAATATCAAATTATATTTCACAGATTGATTTTATATTAATAGGAACTGATGCTATTACAGAGAATTTTTTTATTAATAAAGTTGGCACTTTGCAATTAGCATTATTGGCAAATTATTTTCAAAAGCATATTTATGTTATTGCTTCAAAATCAAAAATTGTAAATACAGACAGATTGGATTTAACAAAACTTGGACAGTATTTTGAGAAGATTGAAAATAAGTTTGTTACAAAGTTAATTACTTAGTTTGTTTGGAGTAGGCGACTCTGTCGCCTTATTAAGCCGAGAGACCTCCCAATTAAATTGGGAGCTACTCCAGAAATAATATGGAGTCGGTGACTCCGTCGCCGTTTTTTTGCCAAGAGATTTGGCTGCTCCATAAAAAATTTAAGATTTAAATATGTTTTTTAGAGTTGATAAGCGATTAGGTAAATACACTAACTATAACCATTCACCTGCTCATCTTTTTATAGATCAGGCATATTATATTATAACTGCTCATACAATAGAAAACACCAGACCTTTTTATGATGATGAAAGAAAACAGATATTGCTTGATTCAATTTTTCTGAACTTTGTTGAAAGAAATATTTGGCAAATGATAGCCTATTTTGTTGCAGATAACCATTATCACATACTTTTAAACTCAAAAGACAATGCAAAGAGTTTATCAAAAATAATTGCAGATATACATCGTTTTACAGCAATAACAATAAACAAAATGGATAACAAAATCGGTCATCAGGTTTGGTTTCAATATTGGGATACTGTGATAACATCTGAGAATTCTTTTTATGCCAGATTTAATTATATTCATTATAATCCAGTTCACCCCGTTAAATACAGACGAAAAAATGATTCACTCTAAAGAAGCATATATATAAGAAAATATTCAACAAGGTAAAGGGGTAGAGGTAAAATATTTAACGGGGTTAAGCATGGTTATGTTAAAAGAAGTGAAGATTATAAATTTTGTAGTTTTAAATATTATTATGAAAATGATAAAGAAAGCATTCTAAAAATAATAAAAAAATATCCTTTTAATAGAGTAAAAGTAAGAGAACCAGAATAATATATGGAGTCGGTGGATCTCTCACCGATATGGAGTAGGCGACTTTGTCGCCTTATTAAGCCAAGAGACTTGGCTACTCCATAAATATGGAGTCGGTGACTCCGTCGCCGATTATAGCCGAGAGACTCGGCTACTCCAAAATTATAAAAAGGCAAACATTATGAACAAAAACTTAGAAGTTTCAAAGGCAATGACTGTAAAATTATCTAACGAACTACCACCAAAACAAGAATTCAAACAAGGCATTAGAAGAGCACCTGATAGGGGATTTAATCTAAGCCAAAAAGAAACTGAAGTTGCATTAAAAAATGCTCTACGATATATTCCTTCAGAACTTCATGAAAAATTAGCTCCTGAATTTTTAGAAGAATTGAAAAATAGAGGTAGAATTTATGGTTACCGTTATCGTCCACAAAGTGAAATAAAAGCTAAACCAGTTGATGAATATGAAAGTAATATATTAGAAGGAAAAGCACTCCAATTGATGATTGATAATAATCTGGATTTTGATGTGGCATTATATCCTTACGAATTGGTTACTTATGGAGAAAGCGGTCAGGTTTGTCAGAATTGGATGCAATATCAATTAATAAAGAACTATTTACAGATTATGACAGATCATCAAACTTTAGTTGTAGCTTCTGGCCATCCAGTTGGATTATTCCCTTCTCGACCGGAAAGTCCACGGGTAATCAGCACAAATGGGCTTATGGTTGGAATGTTTGATAATCCGGATGATTTTCATACTGCAGCAGCAATGGGTGTTACAAACTATGGACAGATGACTGCTGGCGGATGGATGTATATCGGACCTCAGGGTATTGTTCATGGCACTTACATAACTTTACTTAATGCCGGCAGATTGTATCTTGGTATTCCTGAAAATAAGGATTTGAAAGGCAATATTTTTGTCACTTCTGGTCTTGGTGGAATGAGTGGAGCACAGGCAAAAGCTGTTGAAATTTCTGGTGGAGTCGGTGTTATCGCGGAGGTTGATATTTCTAGAATAAAAACAAGACTGGAACAAGGCTGGCTTTCCAAATATTCTGATGATCTTGAAGAAATTGTTGAATGGATGCAAGAAAGCAAAAACAATAGAGAAGCAATATCAATCGGATACTATGGTAATATTGTTGACTTATGGCAATATCTTGTTGACAATAATATTGATATTGAGTTGGCTTCCGACCAGACTTCCTGTCATGCAGTTTATGAAGGCGGTTATACCCCTCAAGGTTTGACTTTTGAACAAGGAAGGGATTTGCTAAAAAATGACTTGAATGCTTTCAAGAAAAAAGTAGACATCTCTTTACGAAAACAGTTTGAATTGATTAAAATTATGGTAGATAAAGGAACTCATTTCTGGGATTATGGAAATAGCTTTATGAAAGCAGTTTTTGATGCAGGAGCAACCGCGATTTCTAAAAATAGAAAAGATACAAAAGAGGGTTTTGTCTTCCCATCTTATGTAGAAAATATTATGGGTCCTATCTGCTTTGACTATGGATATGGACCTTATCGTTGGGTTTGTCTTAGTGGAAAACATGAAGATTTGATAAAGACGGATAAAGCAGCAATGGAATGTATTGATCCTAATCGAAGGTCACAGGATAGAGACAATTATCATTGGATAAGAGATGCTGAGAAAAACAAATTGGTTGTTGGCTCTCAAGCCAGAATTCTCTATGCAGATGCTGAAGGAAGAATAAAGATTGCCCTGAAATTCAATGAAATGGTAAGAAATAGAGAAGTAGGTCCTATTATGATTGGTCGTGACCATCATGATACTGGAGGGACGGATTCTCCTTTCCGTGAAACTGCAAATATCAAGGATGGAAGCAATGTATGTGCTGATATGTCTATTCATTGCTTTGGTGGGAATATTGCACGAGGAATGACAATGGTTGTGGAGAGCAATGGTGGTGGGGTTGGGGTTGGAAAAGCATTCAATGGAGGATTCGGTCTTGTTCTTGATGGAACCAAAAGAGTTGACGAAATTATCAAATCTGCTTTGGATTGGGATGTTATGGGTGGTGTGGCTCGCAGAGCATGGGCAAGAAATTCAGGTGCTGTTGAAACTGCTATTGAATGGAATAAGAAAAATCAAGAGATTGGTCAAATAACACTACCTTATGAGCCGGAAAATAAACTTGTTGAGAAGTTGGTTGAGAAAACTTTTAAGAAATAGGGAGATTATGGAGTCGGCGAGTTTCTCGCCGTATTTAGGCAACAGAGTTGCCTACTCCAAATAAGCTCCGATATATCGGAGCTACTCCAAATAATAATAAACAAAAGGACAAAACAATGAAAAACAAAAGTTTAATAATAATCCTTATAATTACTCTAATTTTAGTAACTATCTCTTGTGGTGAAAAAACAACTGAGATTGAATCTTATAATTTTGGAGTAATACTGGATTCATTACGTTATTCTACTATTCAAGAAGCAATAGATGAAGCAGTAGATGGTGATACTATTTTTCTCACACAAGGAATTTTCGCAGATGCTGGAGATAAAAATCTAAACTGGGATGGAAATGAAAAGCATTTAACTATTAAGCTTCACCAAGAAGCTGATTATGCTATTATTGAATGCAATGGAAAAGGGAATGGGTTTATATTCAATTGTACCCATCAAAATACTTCAGATGTTATTGATGGTATTACTATAAGAAATTGTGAAAAATGTGACAGTGAAAATGAGATTGGTTATGCTGGAATTTATTGTGAAGATGTAGCAGTTACAATAAAAAATTGTATAATAAAAGATTGTGGATGGTGTGGTATATATTGTGATAATGCTGACCCAATAATTGAAAATTGTGAAATTTTTGATAATAAAGATGGAATTATGGCAGATAATGAATCAAGTCCATTAATCAAACTTAATATTATCCGGGAAAACGAACTTGATGGTGTTTTTGTTAGCGGTGATTCATATCCTTCAATTATCAATAATCTTATTGTACATAATAAAAGAGGTATATATTGCTTGTATGGAAGAGCATGGATGGTAAATAATACGATCGCTGATAACGAAGTATGGGGGATAAATTATATTAATAGTGATTCTTCTGAAGTAATAAACTGCATTATCTGGGATAACGGAAAAGGTTTTCAGACTGCGGATATCAATATAGTAGTTTCATATTCTTGCGCCCAGGATTCTTTTGCCTCTGTTAATCCCGATACTTTAGGAAATATTTATGATGACCCACTTTTTGTATTTCCAGGGACAAATTACCATTTGCCAAGTATAAGTCCCTGTATTAATGAGGGTGACAATGATGCTGTTTATTGGGATGTTGATTTAGATGATGAACAAAGAATTAATAATGAAGTTGTTGATATGGGAGTTTATGAATGGTAAAGTTATTGTAATATTCAAATGTTCTAAATAAACTAAGTGCCATTTGTGAATATCACCTTCATTATTAAGTTTAGAGAAAGAATATTAGTAAATTAACAAAACCAAAAGTTAGGGAGAGAAATCATGAATAAGGTTTATTTTTATATATTAGTTTTATTAGTTCTTGTTTTGTTACTAATGTCATGTGAAGAAAAACCAACTAATTCTGGCGTAATCCTTGATTCATTATTATATTCAACTATTCAAGAAGCTATAGATTCAGCAGTTGATGGTGATACAATCTATCTTACCCAAGGGACTTATGAAGAAGATAAGGATAAGAATCTCACCTGGGATGGTGACGAAAAACATATAACCATTACACTTGCCCCTGATGCTAATCATGCAATAATTGATTGTAATGGAAAAGGTATGGCATTTGTTTTCAATAACACCAACCAGACCAGTCTGGATGTGGTAGATGGCATTACAATTAGAAAAGCTGAAAGTAAAGTCTATAAACCTGGAATTTATTGCGAGTTTGTATTTCCCACAATAAGAAATTGTACTATCTCAGATTGTGGATGGGTTGGAATATATTGCAAGCATGCTCATCCAGTTATTGAAAATAATACTATTTCTAAAAATGAAGTCGGAATTATGTGTGATTATCAATCTCAGCCCACTATTATATTAAATATCATAGAATACAATGAATCAGAGGGTATATATTCAAAGAATAATTCAAATCCATTTGTAATAAACAATCTGATTGTGAAAAATAAGAGGGGAGTATATTGTTGGTCTGCTTCTGCTGAGATGGTTAATAATACTATTGTGGACAATGAAGAGTGGGGGATTAGGCTCTGGTATGGAGAGTCAGCCATTGTTAAGAACAGTATAATCTGGGGTAATGGAACCTGTTTTGAAGTTTGGAATAATAATGTTACTGTTTCATATTCGTGTGCATCTGAGCAAATTTCTTCAATAAATCCAGCTTATAAAGAGAATATTTATGAAGACCCAAAATTTGAAGACCCGCTTAACAATAACTATCAACTTCAGCAAAATTCTCCCTGTATAGATAAAGGAACCTTAGATATTGATGATCTTGAATTACCTGAATATGACATTGATGGTAATCCCCGTATTGTCAATAAAATTGATATGGGTGCTTATGAGTGGCAATGGTAATTATTGGAAATCAATCTTGAGTTATCCCAATACATGTAAAATCTTGAGTTAAGTCTGTAAGACTTGACTTAAGGTGTATTGACATATAACGAAACTTAACTCATCCCGATGTATCGGGATAAGTCAAATTTCATTATCACTTATCATAATGCACAATCTCATCAAGACTTTTCCCATTTTTGCTTCCTGCAAATGTTTTCACAACTTGAGAATACATAGCGCAGTAAACTGCAACTAACCGCAGAGAACGCAAAGAAGGCGCAAAGTTCACCGAGTTATTTTATTATCTTTGTGTCCTTTGCGTCTACTCTGCGAACTTTGTGGTTAATTTTCTTGCTCAAAAAAACAAAGATTTCATTTATAATACTATAAAATCTGAAAAGATTATTATTAAAAGAAAATAAAAAAAAGGGAGATTAAGATGAAACAAAAAGTAAGAAAAAAAAGTTGGAAATCAGTTAAATGGCTAATAAGTTTGGTATTCATTTCTTTATTTGTTTTATTACTCACTAATTGCAAAAGAACAACCACACCGAAAAATGATATTCAAATAGCACTTTATTCAGACCAGGGCGCAGATGAAGATTGTATCAAGGCAACGATGAACATGTTTAAGTGGATGGGTTATACAGTCGTATTGGTGAAGGCAGATTTAATAAACAATGAGGGTCTTGAAAATTTCAATATTCTGTGTGTTCCGGGTGGCAGTATGTATCAATATGCACAGGATATTTCTTTAGAAGGAAAGGAGAAAATTCTGGATTTTATTCGTAATGGTGGAGCTTATATCGGGATTTGTGGTGGAGCATATTTTACAGGGGAAAATGTTTTCTGGCAAGGTAATCAGCTCCCAATGGTGCCTTTGGGAATATTTCAAGGCACAACTATAGGACCTATTGATGATATTGCTCCTTATCCCGAATGTACAATGTGTAAGGTAAATATTGTAGATTCCACTCATTACATAACCAAAACTGAACAGGATACAACATGGATATGTTATTGTTATGGACCTTTTTTCGATCCTGATAGTAGTGCTAATATAGATATTTTAGGGAGGTATGATATAGGAAAACAGCCTATGATGGCAGCTTTTGATTATGGTTCGGGTAAGGTATTTATAATCGGTACACATCCGGAATTTGAAGAGGACAGCGAGCGTGATGGATTACCGCCTATTGAGGAATTGGATGATCGGGGTTCAGATTGGGATTTGATGAAAAAGGCAACTCTCTGGTGCTTAAAGAAGTAAAATAAATATCTTTAGAATCTTAATATTGCTAAGTCATAAACATTACAAGACCTTGATTTAAGATAAGAACCCTTTGCTGGTTCAGATTTGCAATCTGAACCTAAATGTTTGAAACAATTGGTTCAAGTAACATACTTGAACCAGCAATAGGTTACCATTTATCATAATGCACAATCTCATCAAGACTTTTCCTATTTTTGCTTCCTGCAAATGTTTTAACAGCCTTTGCATATAAACCTTCTTTTTCTGCAGGATAACCAAAAGGACTGAGGGCAACCACCTTTATATTTTCTGGAATTTCAAGAATTTGCTTTACTTTTTCTTCATTAAAAGCACCAAGCCAGCAAGAGCCAATTCCCATCTCCCATGCAGTTAACATCATTTGCTGAAAAGCAATAGCTGTATCAACAAGATAATAATGCTGACCATTCATAAATCCACTTTCCTTTGGATTTGCACAAGCGACTATAACCACAGGAACATCCTTAATGAAAAAATTGACTTTGCTAATAAAACCAGATTTCAAAGCAAGCTGTTTAATTTTCTCTTTATTTTTTACCACAACAAATCTCCAGCATTGATTATTTTTCCAGGATGGTGCTAATCTTCCTGCTTCTAAAATTATGTTCAATTTTTCTTCTTCAATATCTTTTGTAGAATATTTTCTTATGCTTCTTCTGGATTTGATAGCATCAAATACTGTCATTTTTTACCTCTATACCTTTAATTCGACACAGAAGAACATTGATAGAGCTGAAAAACACAGATAAAAATTTGATATATTAACTTCAGTGCTTATCTGCGTCTTTAATCAGTGTTTTTCAGTGTGCTATTCATAAAAAAGAGACTTATTTTTTGACAAGTTTTTTATAAATTTAATAAATGAATATGTTATGAATAAGATTGATATTTGCGCAATTTGGTCAAAGAATGAAATAGTATTTATTATTGATCAGACGAAACTCCCAAGTAAACTTGAAATTTTAAAGTTATCAAATTTTCAGCAGACTGCTGCTGCTATTAAAGAGATGAAACTGCGAGGTGCAGGCACCATCGGAGTTGCTGCTGGCTTTGCTATGGCTCAAGCATTCTCTGAATTTAATAACCCAAAGCAAATCCTAGATGCAAAAAAGATTATTGAAAATACAAGACCAACAGCACAAAATCTGTTTTATGCTACAAATCTTGTTTATCAAAAATCTGTAAATAGCGAAACGCCAAAAGAAACAGCATGGAAAACAGCACATCAGATTCTTGAAAGAGATATAAAGAATTCAAAAATTATGGGCAAGATTGGAGCGAAATTAATAAAAGATGGTGACAGCATATTAACTCATTGTAATGCAGGTAAATTGGCAATTGCTGGTCTGGGAAGTGCTCTTGCTCCAATATATACAGCACATAATCAGGGCAGAAAAATATTTGTTTATGTAGATGAAACAAGACCCCGCCTTCAGGGTAGCAAAATTACAGCATGGGAATTATCTCAAGCAGGAATTCCTCATTCAATCATAGTTGATAATGCGGCTGGATTTTTTATGCAAAAAGGAAAAATTGACATAATTTTTGTAGGTGCAGATAGAATCGCAAAAAATGGAGATTTAGCAAATAAAATTGGAACTTATGAAAAAGCAGTTCTGGCAAAAGAGAATAATATCCCTTTCTATGTTGTGGCACCAACCAGCACTATCGATATAGACTGCCAAAGTGGAAATGATATTATAATTGAAGAACGCTCTCAAGATGAAGTTATGAAGATTAATGGCAAATATGTTGCAAACAAAGGAAGTAAAGCCTTTAATCCAGCATTTGACATTACTCCGGCAAAATACATTACTGGAATTATCACTGAAAAAGGAATTATACAAAATAGAAAATATAAAACTAAAAACGAAAAATTAAAATCAAAGGGTCAAAAAAGAGAAGATTAAGAAGTGAAAGAATATATTGGTATAAAATTTCAAACATTATTCTTAGAGAAAGATATTCCACAATTTTCTCAAATCAATGAACTCAAAAAATGGGGTAAAAAATTTTCAGAGATGGGATTTATCCCTCATTACAAAAATGAAAAAGAGTCTGATAGATTGAGCTCTGCCGGGAATCTTAGTTTTAGAAATAATAATGGATTTATTATAACTGCTTCTTATTCTGATTTAGCTAATTTGCGAGATGAAGATTTTGTAGAAGTTAAAAATGTAGAATTAAATCGAAAAAAAATATGGGTTAATGGAAGAAAGGATCCTTCTTCAGAATCAATGTTACATTACACAATTTATCAGAAACGAAGCGATATAAATGCAATCTTTCACGGACATTGCAAGGAATTGCTTGAAAATTTTATAGAATTGGGTTTGAAATCTACTGTATATTCTGCTCCGTATGGTTCGCTAAAGTTAGTAAACAGTGTAATAGAAGTTTTAGGTAATGAAAATTTTCTTATTATGAAGGATCATGGATTTTTGAGTTTAGGTGAAAGTCCTGAAGAAGCTGGGTCAATAATTTTAAATATAAATAAAAAGTTAAAAGATACTTGAACTCAGAAAAGTGGATGATTCATAGTTAATTTGTATAACTCTCATTCCCAAGCCCTCCTCAATTCAATTGAGGATTGGGAATGGAATTGAAAGGAAATATAATGGGAAAGACTTTCATTCAAAAGGTTTTTGAAAATAAACTTGGAAAGTTAGTTAAAGAAGGTGAGATTGTCTTTGTAGAACCAGATTATATTCTTACTCATGATAATACTGCTGCAATCATCAAAAAATTGGCTCAAGTTAAAGAGGGTATTAAGGTAAAAAATCCTGAACGACTGGTGATAATTTTGGATCATGTAATACCTGCTGCAAATGCTTCAACAGCTAATAACCACAAGCAAATTCGTGAATTTGTCAAAAAGCAAAGCATTGTGCATTTTTATGACATTGGTAGTGGGATTTGCCATCAAGTTCTTCCGGAGAAAGGATTGGCTGTTCCCGGTAGTATAATTGTTGGAAGTGATAGTCATACTTGCACTTATGGTGCATTTGGTGCATTCTCAACCGGAATTGATAGAACTGAAGCGGCTGGGATTTGGATTACCGGCGAGACCTGGTTTAAAATCCCAA
>JAGMCF010000138.1 GCA_023129415.1 Candidatus Cloacimonadota bacterium | reverse complement strand
GAATATCTAATACAGTAGGATTACCTATTCCCCAGGGAGTTTGTCCACCAAAAATCCCCATGTCGTTGCGGGTTCCATCCAGGTCTTGATATATTCCAATAGGAATTCCGGTATCTATGCAAGGTGAACCAGTTTGAAGATGATAGTTTGATGAACTTAAATCTTCAAACAATGGATCTTGATCCTCCATATTTCCGGGACCAATAGGTACATAATGCATATTGGTAGTATTATTGTAGAAACAATTATAGTATAAATTACCATCATAGGAATGTCCAACTACTCCATAAGTACAATTTATAATAATATTGCTACATATTTCTAAATGACTTCTAGCGTAAATACCATAATTACAGTCATGAATTACATTATTAATAATTTTGTTATATAAAGTTCCATAAGTCGTTATTCCATTATCATTGCAATTTCGAATAATACAATTTCGTATTATAACATCATCATTATCCATATAAATTCCAGAACCTGATTGCTCAATAATACAGTGCTGAATAATAGGTGTTTCTTGAGTAACTCGAATACCATAAGTATCCCCTCTTACAGTAAGGTTTTGAACAAAAACATCACCATTAGCTATTGTAATTGTAGTTGTAGTTGACCATATAATTGTTGATTGAACATCCATTCCTTGTAGAGTTAAGGGTATTGAAATTGTTAAAGCCTCGTAATAAATTGCTGGAGACAAGAGTAATGTATCACCATCAGAGCAGGCAGCGTATCCATCTGCAATCGTGTGAAATGGTCCATTCCACTGATCTACAACTATAGTTGTAGCAAAAGCTGGCAATGCTACAAGCATAATTAATATTAAAATTAATGTAGTTTTCATTGTTATCCTCCTCCTATAAATTAAAATTTATTCCAACTCAACCTTTGCATTAACCTTTTCACTAATTGGAATATTTTGATTATCTTGATCGCGTATCTCTGTCTGGTTAGTAAATAAAATTTCCTTGGTTGAGCCATCAAAGTTTCGTGCAATAAATTTCAGAGTTGCAATACAACCCGAACCACTTTCAACCAGGTTTTCTGAGTTGACTAAACCGATGCTAAAATCTAATTTACCTTCTGCATTTGCATCGGAAATTTCAGAGTAAAGAAAAATAATTTCAGCATCAGGGTCTGACTGCTGCCAGAAGGATTCTTCCTTTTCTATATCTGTAAGATAAAATTTATTATTATCAAATTCTATTTCTACATTTACTAAAGCGACATTTGCAACTTCTTTGAACATAACTTCAAGTTCAAAATCGCTCGCAATCGAACTTACGCTTTGTCGTCTATGTTTCAGCCAGATTGAATTATTATTAATTGCAGAAACCTTAAATCTTCTTGATACTATTTCAGAGGTTTGTTGCAAGTTTTTTGCTCTTATTTCAAATTTATAAAAATCATCGGTTAATTCATCCAAATCACTTAAAGTAATAGTTGTTTTGTCAATTTGCGTCCAAACTTCTGGATACAAATGCTCTGTGTTAGAAATGCGAAATTCATAATATGTAGCTCCTGGAGCTACCCAGGAAAATGCCACATTTGCTGTTGTAACAGTTGCAAGATCTTCGGGTCCCTCAATTATATTTACTTGAAAAGAGCCTGTACTTGTTAGGTTAATATCAGCGGTAACACTTAGACGATTCACATTTACAGTAACTGAATTGGGGAAATATCCATTTTTAGTTGCTAAAATCGTGTAAGTTCCACTCTCGGTTAAATCTATCACATATCGTCCATTACCGTCTGTGTTGATCGCACCTGTAGGAGGAGTGGTTTGTATGCATACCATTGATAAGGGTTCTAATGTTAACGCATCTCGAACGGTTCCAATTATTTGAAGCTTATTTATGGCAATCTCAACCGAAGTAGTTCGTGCTTCGATAACATCTACTTGGAAAGTAACCTCTTCAAAGCCAGGTTTATAACACACTATTGTGTAAAGACCGGGTGCAATATCTCTAAATTCGAAGTTGCCGTTTTCATCTGTGAGCTTGCTACCTGCGCTACCCACAGTAATCTGCACGTTGTCCAGCCCTTCGCCATTGTAAACAACTCTTCCTTTCAAGATAGTTTGATCTGGGATTGGGGATGGTTCTGTTGGTTTAGTTTCACAAGCAATCATTAATAATAATATTATAGAAGCCATAAATAATAAAATCAATTTTTTTTTCATCGTTTCCTCCAATTAATTTTTAGTAATTATAAGTTAACATAAAACCGGGGTTATTTAAACTAAGATTCATGGAAAAATCAAATCTCGGTCTTTGTTTGCTCAATATAGCATCTAGGAAATTCAAAAGGTATACAGAACCAACTGATATCAAAAAAGTATTTCTATTCTTTAAATGAAAATTAGAAAGATCGTGGAAATAGTTGAATTTTTCCACATCATTCCTGTCTTTATAATATTTACTCTTCCAAAAAGCCTCATCTGCCTTGTAATCACTATTATAAGCAGCTGATAAAAGTGAAGCAGTAGCTGTAAAGAATACCAGGGCTTTAAAATATTGATTTTTGTAGAACTGCCCTCCCCCAGGAATTAGAGAACAGGCAAAGGCGGTTAAGGGCTTTGTAAGTCTGATTTTGTGTTCCAATACAAGAGCAATAAAAGCTTCAAAACCATTTGTTGTTTTTTGGATTCTTTTATGAAGTTCAACTATACCACCAATTGCTGCTTTATCATTTAAAATATTACCTCTTCCGTCAATCAAAAATTGACCGTGTTGAAGAATTTTAAGATAAGCATCATTATACGCTTTAATATAAGCTTGATTTTTATTTTCATCAAAGCCATAGCCGGTAAAAGAACCATATTGTGGATTTTTGAACCAGCTTGGTGCCAAACCAAATGACTGATTGAAAAAAACAAGAAAGTATAATACTAGGACAAAAATTATTTTTTTCATACTAGCCCCCGAGATTTTTCTTTAAATACTCATCTATTTCCTTCTCGGACTTATTTTTCAAATCCTGTAATGAATTCTCATTAAGCAAATTAGTTGCTCTTTTAAGAGTGTTCTTATCAACCCGAACAATGATTATACATTCATAAACATTAGCGCCAGTAGGTGTTTTTCTAACTCCGATCCAACTTTTATAGCGATCAACACCTGAAATTTGAGTTCTTGAAAGAGATCCTGCTAATTTTTTTGCGAATGATTTTTGCTCAACAGTAAGATTTGAACCCCAGAGTGTGGAAATTTTTGTCGCAATATGTTGTGAGAAATATTCCATATTCTCCTCATAAGCAAATTTGACTGCGATATTTGGCTCAAGTTTATTAACAATCATCGGGCTCTTCATATAAAAATAATTTTTATCTTCATATGTGTCATCTAACGAGTTAATTTTCCCAAAAGAAATATTGCCAATATGTTGGAAGTAAACTTTCTTGCCAGGTGTTGCGCAGGAAAACAAATAAATGGTTAAAATCAATGTTATAAAAGGTAATTTTTTCATTTTTTCTCCTAAATAATTTTTTTGTAATTTTGATAATTTTTGTTAACATTTTTAAGATATTCTCTAGTTTCATTAAATGGAATATCATTTAATAATTTTTTGTAAAGGAACTTGGAGTCCATTGTTGAAAGAGAAGAAAGCATATTTTCATATACATTGGGCTTGATATTTTTCATTCGACCAGTCATCGCTTTATAAACACTTCCCGCTCCTCCATTGTAGCTGCAGACCATACAATATGTTCGATTAGTTAGATTATCTACTTTTTGCCATATATTTTCACTGAGATGTTTTAGATATGCGATTCCTATTTGAATATTTATCTCAGGGTTAAAAAGTTGATCTGAAGTTGGTTCGAGATTTTTATTAAAAAGAACTTTATTCATCAATTTTCCGGCATAACGTGGGACAATTTGCATCAAACCATATGCATCTCCTTTGGCATTATAAGCCATGGGGTTAAAGTAGCTCTCTGTGTGAATGATGCCTAATGCTAGTGCTGGTTCAATATTAAATTTTTTACAATATTTTTCAATCAGTGGTAGATATTTATTAATTCTGATTTGTAGATGATTCGGTACCATTTTTAAAGATATCGAATACTTCCCTTTTGTGTTATTAATTTTCTCAATCTTTATTTTAGAAATTTCATCTGTTTTTATTTTTTGGAGAGATAAATTTATCTGATCACCAACTATTAAATTCTGTTTAGAATCTTTTTCGTTAAGAATTTTTTCTAATTTCTTTTTGATAATTTTTTTTGCTTTTACCTTACTTCCCATATCTTCATTTTCAACAACAGCTTCGACTTTCACTGAACCTTCTTTAAAATTTACTATTGAACGTGCGTGAAAGTCATCAGAATAAGTAACCCAAGTTTCTCTTGTGGATGAAATAATATCGTTCCATATTTTGTTGATCCGCTTCTCTTGTTCTTTTTGTAATGAATTTTGAGTTTGAATCATTTCATTCCAATTTGATGAAATTTTACCATTTAGTTTTAACCATGAAAAATTTTTAGTTTTTTCGGAAGCAGAATTTAATGTAAAAAGAAAAATTATACTAATAAAAATTAAAAATTTTTTCATTCAAGCTCCTTTGATTTTTAATTAATTCGTAATGTATAATATACAATATTTGGACCAAAAAATTATATATTTTCTAACTTATGCAATATGCGTCTGTTACAATTAATTTCATATTTTCTTATATGTAAAAAGTTTAAAAATTTTTTAAATGTTGTTTAAAATTTTTTAAATATTCAAACTTGATTCTTAATTTTAAGAACATTTTAAGACATCCATTATTCACATCTATTAATCTTTCAAATATACTGTAAAATTTTACCTTATTAAATACAAAATTGATGCCAACCAATTGCTGTTGTGCTAAATAGTGTTGCATTTTTAAATTAAGTATACAAACTTTATCTACAGATATCATTCTGAACGAAGTGAAGAATCTCAAGCATTCAAGAGATTCTTCGAACTGTTAAAACAGTACTCAGAATGACAATTTAAATGTCCCATTATTTTCATAATGATATACTAGAGATATATATGTCAATTACAAATCTGATAGAATATCTTACACTTATAAAAATTTAAATTATTTTAAAACTTTTAAATATTTTTTAAATTATCTTTTAGTACTTTAAAATATAGGCGAATTTAAAATTGGACCTACTATGATAAACTGATATGATTTTTACAATATTTGCTCACACAAACTACATCTGTGAGTTATACTTTCGTTAATTAAATTAAAACCAAAATTTTCGAATCTGGGATTGTCTTTATCTCGTGCATATTCGGTGAATAGATTTATCAAATCAAAATAAGTTGATTTTTCTGGCAAGGACGGAATTCTATCAAGCAGTTCACTTTCAATTTTCGGAGGTAAATGGTGCTCATGGATAAATCGATGGACCCTTTGTGCTGGCTTATCAACTGGAATTTTATCTGTCTCAATAAATGCAGGGAGTAATGTTTCTTTAGTGTTCTCAAAAACCACTCCGATGGTTCGTGATAATTCCTGAATTACTTTGCTTTCGCCATTATCTCTAAAATGGAACATTATATCAGATGATTCTCCGATAAGTCCATTCGCGCAAACCATTCGAAAAATAAACTCACCTAATACAATGCTGCTTCGTTTCGCTATAACTAAAACACCTGTCCTTAGTACATCACCTTTTCTAGTAGGAGGAGTGCTGGAAATCCCTGTGATGAAGCGAATTTCAATTAGTTCCTCTTTTAATTTCATATTAATTGTCATTTGATTAAGGGGTAGACTTAAAAGACAATTTTCAAATAATCTCAAATGGGAAAGAAGAGGTTTCTCAGTAATGTGATTAACTGTTTTCATTTCACTGTCAAACGAAAGCAATAAAGCGTGTTTTTTATCTTCCGCAATAAGAAAAGAGATTATATTTCTTAACATTTTTGGCTTGTATGATAATTTTCTGCTTAGTTTCATCGGAATCTCTAATATTTGCAAAAAACTTGCTAATGCAGGATCTGAGAATTTCGTCTCTAAATTCTCGACGATAAAACAATTCAAACCATTACCAAAATTAGGATGTAAATTCCCTAAGTTAACTGATAATCGTTTTTCTTCCCTGTCTGTGAGAATTTCACGGGCTTCTTTTATAGTTAGGTCCTTAAAATTCATATTATACATTTTATTACCTCTATTTCAAATTTTTTCTTAATTCTACTATACAAAATTTATGCTAACATTATTTGTATCATGTTAATTCGCGATATATATACTGATTACAGACCTTCTTGAATATTTGTTAACTAGAAGAATTTAAAGATTTTTTAATATTGTTTAAATATTATTAGATATTTAAGTTTTATTCAAAATCTTGAAAACACTTCAGGACATTCATGATTAACTTCTATTTTTCTTTAAAAGAACTCAGATAAATTTTAATTATATATAGACAAAAATAGTGCTAAAATATTTTTAATGTGCTAATTTGCTATATATATGTCAATTACAAATTTGATGGCTTGTTTTACACCTATGAGAATTTAAATTTTATTGTATATTGTTTATAATTTTTTAAATATTCAAACTTGATTCCAAATTAGAAGAACATTTCAACATGTCCATCATTCATTTCTATGTATCTATCAATGAACTGAACTCCTCTATATATAATATAAACAATATAGTGAAATATTCAAGCACAAATACCTATATTTCACTAACTTTCATAATATAAGCTACTTACAATGCATTGATATGATTTTCTTATTTATGAAAAGTTAAAAATTCTTTAATGCTGTTTAAAAATATTTTAAATATACAAATTAAATTACTAATTTTAATAACATTTTAATACATTTATCATTCACTTCAATTTCGCTTTCAAAGAACTCAGATAATTTTACTAATATACTAATTGCTGATTATGTGCTAATTAAAATCTGTTAGAATATTTAAAAACTTATGGGAATTTAAGTTACTATAAAATGTTAAATTTATAAAGTTATCTCTTCATACTTTGAAATATCGTTGAGTTTAAAATTGAACTTACTGTGATAAATTGATATTATTTGTATAACTTTAAAATAAAAAAACGACCAATTTAAAAAGGTCGCTTATTATAACTTTAATTTTGATGGTCTTATTATTATTTAACCATTATATATCCTGAAGAAACATTAAGTCTTTTAAAATTTTCTTTAACCTACTTATTTATATTACACCTTTTAATTATTTTATTTAATGTTACATAATTTGTCTTTAATTCTTCAATTACATTTTTCTTTACCCAATTATGACGATTCAAGGACTCGAGAACTGCTTTACATTCAGCTTGTTCGGATATATCTTCTAATGAAGTTGCAGTTTTAACCGTTCCAATCTCATCTGTTTTTGTAAGTATATAAACATCACTTTCGTCCAAAGGCTTATTACCTTTATAGTTTATAGCAGAGCGTTCCATAGTGTTTCTTAATTCACGGACGTTTCCGGGCCACGTATGGGATTTCAATTTATCTATAGCACTTTTCTCAAAAATCGGACTAGGAATAGACTTTTTGTTTTCTTCCAAAAAATTATTTAGATAATGCTCTGCAATCAGAGGAATATCATCTTGTAAATATCGTAAAACTGGGCATTCAATATTACATACATTTAAACGATCAAACAAATCGCTTCTGAACTTTTTTTCTTTAATTTCAGCTTGTAAATTTTTATTTGTAGCTGCAATAACCCTAACATTGATTTCGATGTCATCATTTCCCCCTACTCTTTGTAAAACTTTCTCCTCCAATACTCTCAATAATTTAGATTGTGCTTCCAATGGCATATTACCAATTTCATCAAGAAAAATAGTACCGTGATTTGCATATTCAAATTTGCCTATATGCATTTCTAAAGCTCCGGTAAAAGCTCCCTTTTCATGTCCAAAAAGTTCACTTTCTATTAAGGTGGATACAATTGCACTGCAATTTATTGCTACAAACCGACCTTCACAACGATTGCTGTGGGAATGAATATTTCGAGCAACTAGTTCCTTACCCGTTCCAGGTTCTCCAGTTATAAGAATGATTGCATTGGTTGAAGCTCCTTTTTGTATATGTTCTCTTAGTTCCTGTATCGGATTGCTATCACCAAGAATTTCATAACCTTTCAATCTTAACTTTGATTCTATTGCTTTTTTTTCTCTGCTTATTTGAGTTAACTTGGCTTTTACAGCATCAACATCTTTAATATGAGGGAAGTCATCCAATTTGAGGGTAACTTCTGAAATTACTGAATCTCTGGAAATTTGTATCAGCTCTGCATTGATAGATCCCCCTCGTTCAAGACAAAACCAACATGAATGCATTGTAGGTGTTCCTGAAGTTAAAGATATGGTATATTTAGGATTTTCATTTTCATTTTCTTCCAAAACTGATTTTATAGCTGAATACATAGCAGGATAAATCGTATTATAATCAGTTGGGTCATCAACAATTATTGGTTGATAATTTACATCTAAATTATCATACTCATCTCTACAATATAGTAACATTTGACAAGCTATTCGATGAAACTCTTCCTTATCATAAAATAGGTATAGTTTATCAAATTCCCTTTGAATGAGAATTCTAAGAATAGGTCCAAACCTTTTATCTGGGTCACTATCAGATTTACCAATAGAAGTGAGTAATATTTTCATTTTAAACCTCTTTATATCACTTTTTAGTAATACTGATTAAATTATCTCTATTTACTTTATTTAAAATTTTCATCCTTTTTTAAAATTGTCAACATTAGTGGGATAAAAATTCATATCTGTTTCAAAAATAAAGAATATAAAGCCAGAAATTGAATAATATAACTACCAATTATTATCTAAAATTTTAAAGATTTTATAATTAATAACTTCTCATGTTTTAACAATACCCCTTCGAGTCTCGAAGGTCATTATATTGTGGACTCTCACTCTCACACAGTGAAATTCTATGTCGTAACCCCTTCGAGTCTCGAAGGTCATTATATTGTTATTTGGTTAATCTGGATGTGGGTTGCCTATTATCTGTCGTAACCCCTTCGAGTCTCGAAGGTCATTATATAGATTACAGGTAATCCAGTGATAGACCAAACAGTCTGGGTCGTAACCCCTTCGAGTCTCGAAGGTCATTATATTCGGGAAATACGGTAAAGATGAAAGCAGCTGAGTCGTAACCCCTTCGAGTCTCGAAGGTCATTATATTATGTGGTGGGTTATCTTAGCCCTTGCTATATTAGTTATGTCGTAACCCCTTCGAGTCTCGAAGGTCATTATATCAGGTCGATAGGTTTAAGAGATCTGTGTCCTGAAAGTCGTAACCCCTTCGAGTCTCGAAGGTCATTATATGGGGCGGTCGCTATCCAGCAATACCTTTTTAGTCGTAACCCCTTCGAGTCTCGAAGGTCATTATATACACCCTATTTTTTACCCAGTAATAATGCGGATTTACAACCCGCTTTGCACGCATCATCAAATTTTGCACCCAAATTTACCCAAAAAACAGAGCATCCGTGCAAAATTCTGTAACTGACCATAATGACGCAAGTTACAAAACATTACTTAAAATTATCCTAACTTACAATATATCAGCAAATTACGCAATATTTTAAGCAAATCAACCACATCAATTTTTGCCCAAAAATGATCCATGCATTTTTTCATTTCTATGACATTCAAAAAGAACTATTGTTAATTAATCAATCTTTTTTATTTTTAATTGGACTTAATGCTCTTAATTCCTTCAAAATCATTTCTGATATCTTTGGAAGCCAATTGATATAACTTACTTTTGGAATATTATTTAATATATGAATCATATTCTTAAATAGATTGGATTCAATATTATCTTTGGAAAAATCAATATCAGCATTCTGAAAGTTAGTTCTGTAAAATGGGAAATCCAAAACATCATAAATAGACTTTTCATCAACACTTTTACCATCATGGATAAACGGATTTCTTATATTAGTTTTCAATTGTGAAAATTTTCCAGTCTTCTCGAAGAATGTATTTAAAATCGATTCTGCATAACTTCCATTATCGCCTGTTTTATATTTATTTTTAATATGTTTTATAATAAATTCATAGGTTTTCCAACCATCTTTGAGCATTGTATTATAATCCTTTTCGTAAAGATCTTTTTGGGGTTCAGGTAAATTGCTAATTTTATTTATTAAAAAAACTTTACTTTTGGGGTATTTTGGATGATAATCAATAGAATCTGGATATAAATAGTTTATGAAAGAAAGAGCTAAATGTTCCACAGCGGTTACCAAAACGGTTGCAACCCCCCAATAATTTTGTTTTTTTAATAAATAAATTACTCGGACTATACTTCGTGAAGCTACATTTTTTTTATTCAACATTTCTTTCATTTTTCCCAAAATATCTTTGTCACATTTTGATATATTTCTATTATTTCTGATTTGATCGCATAATTTTTTCGCTGTAATTGGATCTCCGGATAACCATTCATGTCCGAGCATTATTAATTTATAGGCAATGTCATCTTTTGATAAAATATCTAATTTTTCTTTTTTTTCTTTAACAATATCCCATGAAGAATCAAAATCATAAGCACTGATACGTTCTTCAAGTTCATATTTATCTTTTGCTTTTTTCTTATAATTATGGTAAGTTGATATAACTACATTGTCTGTGTGTTGCTTCTGATCATAAATTATAGTGTTATCAGGGAAATAAGATGTAGTAACCTCTTCAATTACATTCTTGATATCTGGTATTCCACCAGCACAGGCAATAAGTATCTTATTATCCTCTTCCATTTTACTAAATTTTGATAATTTGTTACGAATAAATTTATCAAAATATTCAATTATTATACGCCGATCAATTTCACCATTATTATCTTTAATCTTTATTATCTCAATATCAAGAAAATCAAGATTATAATGATTTTTTATTTCAACATATTTTTGTTGAATCAAGGTTGCAAAATACCAGGGTTCGCTTTCAATACAACCTTTAATAAATTTTGATAACTCAATATTTTTTTTTAGGAGTTCATAGCGATTTGTATATAAAACAAAAATTTTTTCTAACTTATTCCATTTATTATAGTTAATATCTTCGTTGATTTTAATTAAAATTTTCTCAAACAAAGGAAATGTAATTTTCACTTTTTTGCTAGCACTAAAATTTAAGGGCTTATTAATTTGTCTGATTTGTGCTTTATTTGTTTCTTTATTAAGATAAGGTAACCATGTTATTTTGTTATTTCTTTGTAATTTTTCCTGTATATCTTTTAATTTCTTTTTATCAAATGGATAACATTCATTCTTTTTTTTATTTACATACTGAATGTCTGAATTACCAATTGTGATGATTAAAACGCTCATTTATTCCTCCTGTTTTTACTAAATATTCTTCCTCTCCTGATCTTAAAATCTTCAGTTCTAAGTTTTGAATGCCATCCTTTAGTATCTCCACTGCCTGGATAATTCAAGCTACCATTCTGTAAGATTAATGAATCCTTTAATTCTGGCATATTATCGAAATTAAAATTTTTAATACTTTCTACTACATCAATTTTTTCTTTTGAAAATATATCGTTATTATATTTTATAATAAATGAATCATTTTCTACAAATATCTTTACAGCCCCCATTCCATAATTTTTTCCATATCCAATTTGATGACATAGATATTTACCTGAGTTATATTTTGATTCCAATTCATTAACATTATTATTTCCTAAAGTCAAAGCAAATAGAAGCATTTTTAACTCATATTCTGTAAGGTTTTCATATCTGATATTAAATTTAAAAAGTGGAAATTTTTCTATTGTATCTTTTGTTGAAGTATGTAAACCATTTTTCAAATGAACCAAATAATTAGCATTTGGATCTTCAATTATTGAGAATTTTATACCTAATGTTTTTCTATAAAATTTTCTTCCTGATAATTGGCTTTGTTTCGTGTAATCAATTCTGGCAGGGTCACCATATGTATTTAAAGGATTATACGACTCATCATTATAATTTTGTTTTAAATAAAATTCATATGCACTGGCTTTGGGTGTACCTGGGCGTGGTAAGGTTTGATTAAACCTATCACCTCCCTTAATATATGTTCCAAAATTAAAATGAACTTTCCCTGATTTTGAAGAGAATTTTTGCTGTATTTTTTCTTCAGATGATTTAATTTCAAATTTTTCGACAGAATAACCAAACATTTCTCGTAATAAACTTAATTTTATCCTATTACAATCATCTTCAAATGAAAATTCATCTGGGAGAAAACCAACATCTTCATTGAAATTCAAAACTGGATTCTTATATGCCCATAAATAATAAAAGTGTTTACCAAATGTTATGATTTTTTCTTCCTTTTTGTCATATTCAAAGAATATTGGATCTCCGATTTTGAAATCTTTGTTTTGTGTAAGATTTTTAATAATTCCGTTTTCTTCAGATTTATTATCAAGGAGTTGATGATTTGGTATATGGTATTTTATTACTGCATCGATCGATTCATCATATTCCTTTATTTTTCCCTTTGTTATTTGAAATTTCATATTGTTATTATTTATTGATTGGTTGAATTTATTCACAGGAAAACCAACAACATCATGAGGTTTTACTGTTGTATCCTCTCTCTCTTTTTCATTTAACTTTGCTAAAAATTTCTCAACCAAAATACCCATTCCATCACATCCATTTGGATAATTAAAAAAATAATAATCTATATTTTTTTTATAATATGAATCATAAACCTTAGAAGATTTACCACTAAATCCATTGGTTGTATATTTACATATTATATATTGATTATTATCATTCATTTTAAATTTTAATGGGCAATCAATTCTAGTTACTTCTAACTCTCCATTTTTCTTACCTGTAACAATGCCATAACATCCAATAAATCTCTTGTCTTGCTTATTTCTGACGAAATCAGTATATATATTAATATTAGGTCTGAATAAATATTTATGATCTCCTACCCGAGTCATTGGTATTTTCAGATAAGCAGCAATAAAATTTGAGATGCATCCTTTTAGTGTATATGGAGATATCAGGGTTTTTCCATTTACCTTCAAAGGATATATTGTAGTTTGTTTAGTAGATTCATCAAGGTTATTTACATTTCCTACACAAAGATAATTTAAGGCATACAGAGAACAATTGATCTTTCCAGAAAAAAGATTTTGATCATCTCTATTTAATCTTTCTGATTTATAAAGTTTTTGATTTACTTTTGTAATAGGCACAAATGTATAAGGCAAATTCTTTTTTGCTTCTTCAATTTTTTTATGAATATTACTCATGATAAAACCTCCACATACCAGTTTTATTATTTCTTATAATCATAATGTCAGTTTTCTTTAAATTGTCGGGGATTGCACCTATTCTTGAAGAGAATGAAAAACGATATTGTCTACTGGTATTGCCTTTTATATTTTGGAATTTTATTATTTCATTATTGTTTTTATCCAAAGACGATTCAACAAAATAATATTCATTTCCATTTGCATAAACACAATATAACTGCTTCTCACTATTAAAAAAATATAATTTCACACAATTATTAAAGAATTTATAAGATTTATTATTAAGATCTTTTATTAGAAATATTCCAGTTTCTCCATCAAATTTATTCTTAGTTTCATTGTTTAACAAATCATGTTCTTTTTTTAAAACCTTTCCAGCTAACTCTGATGACCATTCTCTTTCACCCATTACCCACATAGTTTTCGTATCAATCTCTTTCCAGATATTTTTTAGTTTATCCTTATCCATTGTTTTCCTCCTTTTTAGCAGGATTATAAGGTCCCAATATATCAAATTCAGGGAAACAACTATTTGCACCTAAAGGAATAAGGTGATGTTTCATCCCTTGTTTTAAGAATTTAATCATTTCTTCTATCTCGTCTGGCTTAAATCTATCATTTTTTCTAATTAAAACTTTTCCTTTGAATTTGGTATGGAATAGTCGTTCTTCATTAAATTTTGAAGTTCCGAAAACAGCTCTGGTGAATTCATCTTCAGCATGTCGTTCGATTTGTATAATGTGATTGTCGTTATAATCAATTGGAAATAAATCCTGAACAAAAAAATCACCTGCATATTCAATTGGATTGTCTTTTTCATCTTTACCTAACAATTTAGCCCAATCGGGTTCACCATATTTTTCCATAAAAAAACTAAAAGCACCTTTAACAGAGGAACCAGGGATAAACACTCTTTTTCCTGTATTTATAAACACACCATCAATAACCCGATTATCAATAATACTTTCATGAGAATCCCCACCCTTTATTAGAAGGGCATTTGTTCCATAACTATCTTTCTCATCTCCAATTTTAATTTCTAATGTATAATGTTTGAAAATGTCTTTATAATGTTCTGGTTTATTTAAATTATTTATTTCTTTGTTTTCTTTTTTGATATTGATCAATTTAGCCCATCCATTGCCAGAACTGGAAAAAGCACCGATTAATATTCCTTCTTTTTGCCAGGAATAAGCAACTGCTTCTATCCAATTTTCTAATATCTTATGTTCTGGATTACTAATATGTCTAATTGAAAGTCGATCAATATAAATATCAATATCAAAAGTCACATTTTCAGGTTCAATCTCCCAATATGAGAATTTTGCACCGTATTCTGCTGTTTTTGTTTCATTATTAATTTTAACTCTATCACGAATCTGAATAATTAAATCATTTTTAGAACCTAAAATTGATGTGCGAAATATTAAAGGAGAACCATAAAAATTATCTTTTTCATTTTGTGTGCATTTAAGCCATAATTTCTTATTTTTTATTATTTTATCTGGAAGTATATTTGCTAATGTATCAAAAAAGATACCTGCTATAGTAGTTCCAGGTATGCAATATTCACCTGCTCCATTTTGATATATCTTTGCAGCACCAATTGGAGATTCTTCTCCAATTCCAATGTGAAGTGCTGTTTTAAGTTTCATTTCAAATTTATATTTTGTTTGATAATTTTCAATCATTTAAACCTCCGACTTTGTGCTTTTTCATCAAGAGAGCAATTTTTAGAATTTCATATTTTTTTTCTTTTCCTTCATTATTTAGAGACTCCCATGCTTCTTTGAATTTGTTATAATCTTTAGCTTCTCTTCGCTGTTCATTATGTTTAAGGAAATTATTCATTTTTTCCTCTGATATTTCTGCTTCTAATTTACCAATCATCCTATTAAAAAAACTTTCTGATGCTGTAATATCTTTAAAGTAGTTATATTTTATATTATTTGCTTTTGTATGAATATAGGCATTATTTTTTAGATTTTCTATATACACATCAGCCACTTTATATTCTTGAAAATCCATTTCTTCTTTATTATTGGATATATTATCTGCTTTCTTTGAATCAAAATCATGGATTGGATGATTAATTATTACCTGACCAAAACCTTCATGTTTCCTGAAACCAATCCCTTTTTTTTGCAACTTCTTTAATGCTTCTTTTATTTGGTTCCATTCTTCTTCATTTACTTCTTTTTTGCATTCAAAATAAAAAGAACTTCCCTTTTTGATAACCCTATCTGAAAATCTTCTCAAACCAGCAGTTCCTGAATAAGACTGAACAATATAGGTCGTATATACAGTATTGACTAGTTTAATTTTATCTTCTGGAATCGGAGTATTACAATAATTATTAAGTATTTTAGGTGTAATTTTTATTGCTGGTTGTAGATTATCATCGTACAAAACAGCATCGGAGAGAAGAGTAATAGTAAAGAACCTTTTGGAATCATCAAACTCAATAGATTGTTCTTCACCACCAGAAAAATGATACTTTACAACTTTAATAGGTTTACCACCTCTTCCCACATGAAATGGAACTTTACCCTCTAACCATAAAGAAAAATCTTGTTTGAATTTTTGGGAGCTCACAATAGAATCAAAAACAATTTTTCCCAAAAATACTGTTCCTTTTTTGATTTGTTCTTGAGTAAATAAAGAATTTTCTTTGGTAGTTTGGCTCACTTTATCTATTGCATTTCTTATTGTTAATGTTGTGTCAACGCTGAATATCTCATTTTTATTAAAATCTAAATTGGAATTATCTTCAAAGCAAATATAACCTCCGGAAAAGCTTTTATCTGAGAATTCTTCTGTGTCTTTATCTTTTTTTTCAATAAGAATATCTTTGCTGGCAATATTACTTATTTTATCTTTCTTTTTCTGTTTTACAGCCCAATGTGGTATATTTTTAAAATTTTCAGATATTTTCTTGTAAATATCTGTTTTCTTTTTTCTTCTAAGAGATAGAGGAATTGGTATAATTATTGGATATTTATCAATTTTATTCTGTTTAAAATAATCTTTTGGGACTGGATAGAAGTTTGTAACTCTAATTTTATCATCATCAAAATAATCTTCATTTTTATTTAATTTCATCAATAATACCCTTATCATTCCGAGAATAGAAGTACCAGGTATATAATCCAGAGTGAGCATATTATTTCCTGTAATACCTGCTCCAGAAATAGTAGTATCATCTTCCAATTGCAATACAATATTTAATATTTCACTTTTAACATCTTGTTGTTCTTTATCAGGTTCTAAATCCTCAATTTTTTTTTCTATGTCATCGATTTTAATACTTCCAAACCCTCTTCTCCGAAGCCCCCCAATCCATCTAAGATTTCTTAAACCATCAATAAGAAGTTTTTCAATTTCTATTGCATTGTTTTTAAAATCATTCACCACAAGAAAAGAAAGTGCTCCTTTAAATTTAACTCCTTTAGACGCAAATTCAATACTTCGAAGTGAATGTTTTTTTGCCTGATGGGAAGTATCATCAATTTCAGTAAATGAGTGAATGATATATGGATTTTCTTGATTTTTTAAAATAGGTGTTAACTTTATATCCAATGAATTTTGGTTTTTAAAAGAGAAAACCTCACTATAAACATCTTTATAATTATTGTTATTATGTTTTACTTCACGACACGATTGTCTAAAAAGTCCTTTAAATGTCTCTGATTTAATTAACGGTTCATTATTCTCATCTTTTTGCTGTCCATCATCGTATAGTCCAACTTTATCCAGACCAGTTCCAATATGAAAATCTTCTAATGTATCTATACTAAATTCTATTTTAATATGTTTCATCAGTAACCTCCTGCTTTGAACTATTCTTTTCAGCATTATCTTTTCGTTTGAATAGATCTAATAATTCAATGATATCCAATGCATTATTAATATAAATTTTTTTGCCATTTATTTCTTCTTCATCATAGGTATATAAATCTTTTATACTTTCTTCCTTTTCAAATAATATCTTTCCGTATAATTTAGAAGAATACTTTCCTTGTTTTAAGATAGTTTCAAATGTTTTTATTTTATTCCTGCCTATTCCCTCATCACGTTGAATTAATTTATAAGTCTCTTCTGCTTTACTATAAAGTGTAGATAAATCATCAATAGAATAAGGTCTTTTTGTTAAAATTTCTATTGTATTATCATATATATGATAATAATCTCTAAGTCGTATCTTCTTAATATCGTTATACATAGAACTAAAATGTATATGCCAATCTACAGCATTTGATAATTGTGCATTCTCTCTACTTTTGTATTTCGCAGATGAGAGAAGAGATTCTGCCAATTCATGTGCATGCACAAATGGATAATCATATCTTACAAAGGCAATTCCGGTAGAGAATGTTACATTAGACGCGATTTCCGTTAATTTATTATTAAAACATTTAACAAAATCAAATGCAATCTCCGGAACTGTAATAAGGAGAAGGTCGTCTCCTCCAAGCATCAAGACTATAAAGGGAAGTTTAGTAGTTTTTGTCTTTCCATTTACATCTGTAATTTCTCCAATATAGGAATCTAAATTACAGCATTTTTTAAAGGCATTTTGTAATGCAATTCTAAAATTATTTCTGGCATCAAACCAGAAATTTTCTATCTCAATTAAAGTATCTAATACATTTTTGTTCTTATTTTTCAATTCTTCTCTTTTTGAATTGAATCTATCTCCCATTCCATTTCCATCTATCGCAATAAGAGCCATTTTATTATTCCCGGGAATAAAACTTGTATCTCTAATATCTTCCAAGGAATTAGGAATCTCATCTTTTTTTAATTTCATATCCATTTTTAAAAGCTTACAAAGAAAATCATCGGTATTTAAACTATAAAATTTGTTTCCTTGTTCCTTAATTTTTTTTACCATCAAGCTATCATTATCTTTTGAGTATAACAATGCAGGATTTTCACCATCTTCAGTAGAAGGATAGAAATAAGGACAATCAATTAAAGGTAATACTTCAGAAATTTCCTCTGTTATGTCTTCCTTGTCATCAAGATATTTATCTTCATATTTTTTGAATGAATAAGTATCATTAAATTTTCTTAAAAAATATGAGATAGTAACACCCGGGATTTTTTCTTTTGCTTTAGTTATAGCTTCTTTTAAGAAATTTACAGCATCCCCTCTTTCTTTAAATATAGACTCAAAATGTCCACCTGCAGAACAATTAATACCATTCTCAAAATGATTAACAATGTCGTCGTTTTGCCAGATAAAATCTTTGTTCAATTCTTTCTTTTCGTTTTCATCGTTTTCACTTATTTTCCCTTTTTCCAAAATGTTAAATTTTCCAAATCCTTCTCTTAATTTAGGTAAATCTTTTGCAAAAAACTCTCCCAGAAGAGAATTGGCTCCCAACATTGCTTTTAATTTGGGAACTTTGAAAATAAAACTCTGAACCTTTTGAGTTTTTAATTTTAAATGATATAATTCCATATTTTTTATCTCCTTCATATCTAAAATTACTTAATATACAACACAATTATATATTTATCTATTTTTATCTATGTTACTAACTATTCATCTTAGTCTTTTATTATAATATAACAATTAAAGTGCATCCTGCCTGCCTTTAGCTTGCTTTCTCAAAGGTATGTGACAGGCAGGTAAATAGGATTCCTCTTGCAAGATCATTATTAGTTCAATGAAATTAATAGCTGGCTCTCATAATGTAATTTGAGTCGTAACCTCTTGCAAGATCATTATTAGTTCAATAAGAGTTTGATTTTGATGCATATATAGTAAATTCGTCGTAACCTCTTGCAAGATCATTATTAGTTCAATCAATCATGGTGATAAAATACGAATGCGAGTTCGGTCGTAACCTCTTGCAAGATCATTATTAGTTCAATTGATTGTGACAATGTCGTAGTTAGTGATGTCAAGTCGTAACCTCTTGCAAGATCATTATTAGTTCAATTGACGGCGGTTATTTCGTTGATAATATCATGACCAAGGTCGTAACCTCTTGCAAGATCATTATTAGTTCAATTCGTTGACATCAATTTCGAACAATGCCGTTATTATAGTAGTCGTAACCTCTTGCAAGATCATTATTAGTTCAATCGACGAAGACGAAATTATGGACCAAACAACTTATTTTGTCGTAACCTCTTGCAAGATCATTATTAGTTCAATTAGAAAGGTTAAAAGGAGTTAAACTCGAACTGGATTTGTCGTAACCTCTTGCAAGATCATTATTAGTTCAATACACCCTATTTTTTACCCAGTATTGATGCGGGTTTACAACCTGTTTTGCACGCATCATCAAATTTTGCACCAAAAATTACACTAAAACTAAGGCATCCGTGCAAAATCTTGCAACTCTCCGATATAGCGTAAGTTGCAGAACATTACTTATAATTGCACCAACTTGCAATATATTAGTAAGTTACAAGAGTTTCGGGACAAACAAAGCACATCAATTTTTGTCAAAAAATGATCCATGCAATTTTCACATCTCTATTTATAATAAAGAACAAGCAATAGGATAAACTCCTCCCTTGCGGGAGGTCATTTTTTTAGAA
Organism: Candidatus Cloacimonadota bacterium; assembly: GCA_023129415.1. Taxonomy (GTDB): domain Bacteria; phylum Cloacimonadota; class Cloacimonadia; order JGIOTU-2; family JGIOTU-2; genus JAGMCF01. The sequence continues at coordinate 5,604 of JAGMCF010000138.1, read as the reverse complement.
TGAAGAAAAGCAATTATTTTCTCTCATATAATATCATTACCCTTATTTAGAATTTTTCTGTCCAATTCCTGGACTTTTTCATACTTTAATTTCAGGTTTTTTGTGGCTTTTCTTCGCATTTTAAAATATTAAATATTCCTGCATCTTTTCACCGATAAAAACCGCTCTCTTTTTGCAACCTTTACAAAGCGAAAAGATATGCATGATACCATCTTTACTATTCAAATTTTGTAAGTCCTTAAGCACTTTTTTAAATTTATACTTTTCAATGTCAAGAATAAAAACAGATTTTTGAATTCTTCTTCCTTTCTTTTCTAAATATCCTGCAATTTTATTTCTTATTTTATCGTTTGTAATATCATAAGCAACAATCAAAATCATAATTTTATCTTATCCTAAAAGGGGTAAATTCTAAACCAAGTTTTAACGACCTAATTAATTGTTTTACTGTTTCATCAAATAACTGACAGTATTGGATTTTTTCATTTTCTTCTATTGTAATTGTCTGATTCATTATCCATTCGAACCGATGAATATATTTCTTAAAACAATCTCCAGACATACGAGTATAAGTATTATTTCTTTTCTGGATTTCATAGAAATCTTGGGAAGCAACCTGCTTTTTTCTAATTAGAGTAAGTGTAATTCTATCAGAAATAATACGAAAGGATTCAACAAGGTCAGATGCTAACGCATAATGATTTCCTCTACCAATATGATATAAACCATTATAAGGGTTAATATTGTGAGACATCAAACATTCAGCAATTCGGAAATACAATATACTATATCCCAAAGAAAGCATAACATTAACTGGTCCTTTTGGAGGATGAAATTCTCTTCTTTTAAATGGGAAAGGAGATACTAATTGTCGAAAATAAGAAAAATATAAAGAAGATGCATAACCTTCTTTTCCGCGAATTTTTTCAATATTGTCAATTTTATCAATTGACTTTTCGATTTCCAACATTTTCTTTTCTTTTATATTGTTTTTCTGAAGCAACATTCTTTGATTTCGTATTTTTGCTTTAACAATATTTTGTATGTAATTCAACCGGAAAGTAGAAAAATCTATAAATTGAGTGTTGAAAGAATTGGAAATATCTCCTAATTTTTTATCTGGAGAAAAACTTCCAATTGGATGACCTAAAATTGACATAAAAACAATTGGTTTTCGCAAGATTAAAGCTTTTCGAATTACACCAGCACTTATTCTTGCTCTACCCACTACAACAATACGATGAATATCTGACCATGCAATTCTATTTATATCATTTTCTCTTTCGAGAACTATGTAATTTCCATCATTCCTGCAATACCTAACATGAAATGTGATATACAGAGGTGTCCCTTCTCTAAAATTATAACGAAAAACTGGTAGCCATTGGAATTCATTTTCCTTTTTTTGAAATGATGATTTAAATTCAAGAGATTTTCTATTAATATTAAATCCTAAGAAATCAATTGGTTTATTTTCTTCTATTGGAACTATTTTTGAGGTATTTAATGACAAGCCTAATTTGTTTAATAACTCAACAACCAAATTCTTAATATCTTTTTCAGTATGACTATGTTTTGAAAGTATAACAAAATCATCACCATATCGAACTAATTTTAATTTATTTTTATTTATTATTTGATCAAACTGATGTAGATATAAATTAGACAAAACTGGTGATATTGGATTTCCTTGAGGTAATCCTTTCGAATTATCAAAAATTTTTTGTAATGTAATGATCAATGGTTCTTTGTAAAATAATGCCTGTAAAAGTAAAAATAGTTTTTCTAATGACACTGAATCAAAAAAAGAAGAAATATCACCTTGGAAACCAGTTGTATATCCATTAAGAATCAAAGACCGCACTTTTCTCGCTGCCTGTCTTATATTAAGACCTTTACGATATGCAAATGATGAATTGGATAGTAATGGATCGATTTTGTTACCAAAATAATTTGAAATCGCTTTAAAAATCAGTCTATCAGAAACATTATGAATATATAAATATCGCAGTTCACCATTTGATTTCTTTCTTTTATAGATAATTGAATCACCCGGTTCATATTGATTATTTTTTAAGACTTCGGATAGTTTTATTAAATAATCTTTACCTGCTTTTTTCAGATCAGTGACAGTTAAAGAATCCATACCAGGTGAGTGATTTTTCATTTTACAAAGAGTATAATACAAATTATCTTCATTAACTACTTCTTCAAGAAAGGACTTTCCATAATGAATATATTTTAACTTTCGTACAGAATCTAATTCGGGAATGCGATAGAAACCAAATCCGAAAGTTCTTTTTTCACCTAAACCAAAGTATTGACCATAAGCCATCAATTGTGCTAATTGTTTATTCAATTTAATACGGATTTTAATTCCACCTATTATACCACCAATAGTAGTTGATCTACTCTTTCCAACTTCTTTATGGTACTTCATATCAAACCAAATAAAATGAGAATGTAGAATTTGAGATTTAATTGATTGAATTTGTTTAAATATTTTTTCTAATAAAATTTTTTCGCTAACTAATGAAAGAGCTAACTTTTCTAAGAAAGTATTTATTTTGAAATATTCCGAATCAAAATAGCTATGCCCACCTTTTTTATCTTTAAAATCTTGTGGTCGTTTCAAACGAAGTGGTATTGGGAAAAGAAGTGTAATAGAATCAAGCTCTAAAAGCTTTTTAACTTCAATTTCTAAATCTTTTTCTTGCAAGGGTAAACAATTATCAGATGACCATTGTTTACCACACCGAAGACAAATACAATCCTTATATTCTATAGTTTTTCCTGGCACAAAATGAGCAAATGGATCTAATGAGAATGATGAATATTCTTTATTCTCAAGATGAAATATAACTTTTTCAATTATTGATTTTATTGAATCAGGAAATATCAGGGTTACGGATACAATATCTCCTTCCTTATATGAATAATATCCATTTTTATTAGGTAATACCCATACATTTTCATCTGCTAATTTCTTTAATAAATATGGTTGTAATAAGTCACGAAATAAAGCATTCCAATAAGCACCTTGATAAAAGCGTAAATTTGATATTCTCTTAATGCAGGTGAACTGGATTGAAATAAAATATTGCTTTGGAAATTGCATAATGATCTAAATTTTTATTTTAAATACTATTCAATTTAACAATATTATATATTTTATTTCGAATTGGTAATACATAGGCATCTTCATTGTTTGAATACTTTTTTCCGATGTCGGATTTAGCTATATATCTCATTTTTAGGATTCTATTGTAAAACTTATTATAAAAAATTAATTGAAAATAATGTCAAATAATTCGAATCTTTTCATCTATATTAATGAAACTCTTTTTTAATGAAACACAAAACATTCCATCCAAATTGCTTGGCAGTATAATAACCAATTATACTATATATTACTTCTTCCGATTGGTAAATAGCTAAAAAAAGTCCCGGCAACAGTAGGGCTCTTTAGAAAAGTTATTCTATCTTTTTTTCCTATTACTATCCCAATAATCCATTCGACAAATTCTGGGATTATTATTTCAACCATAATTTCATCAATTTGAATTAAATGATAAAATACCTCTGTTCGTTTGCTTTTTTTATCATTCATAAGCTTATCCTTTTCGATAATTTTTGGCTATTTTACGATTCTTCTTTTTTGTTTTTCGTCCATTCATAAGCTACCATTCATATAAATTCAACTATATCTTTATCTTCCATTCAGGTTTACCGATCGCATCACATCTCGTATTGTGCATTGAAATAATTAAATATCTTCGTTGAGACTTTATTATAGCATCTTTCAAACCCTTAAATACATTTTTTACAATTCTTACCCTGAGGTTGTATCTCTTTGCGATTCTTTTATGGTTATGATTTCCTCTAAACCATTCACTCACAATTTGGTGCTCTATATCTGATAGACCTTCAATCCATCGAGTATAATATGGATACATTTGTTTGCATTCTTCTATCCGCTTCTTTTTAATCTCCGGGTATAAATTCATTGCATCTAAATATGCAGGGCTAATTTTTGATATCGCCATGATATCCTCCTGAAGTTGTTCTAATATATTATATAACAGATTTTCCCAATTTTTGCATAATTAACCCTGCCTTTTAATACTAATTTTACAATTTATCATCTATAATGAACCTTCTTCCCCAAATATTAATGTATTAACCCAATCTGAACCATAATATTTAAACTTCCAACTAGGATACCCATTTCGCTTTCTCCACAATTCGAACCTTTCTTGAAGGTTAAGAATATATCTCTTTAGCCTATCGTACTTCCCTCCTAGAGATAAATTCAGAAACTCAGATGCGTCTATTCCTCTAACTTCAAAATCTTTCTCAGCTAAATTTATTATATCAGCTGGTTTGACCTTATATAGGTGATCATATGTTATCCCAGGTTTTACTTCATGCTTGCCAGTCAATATGTTAAGCCAGGTTCGTTTCAGAATCTTTTCTACAGGGTTTCTTATGCGACCAATTGACCTTCGAAGATATGTAATTGCTTTTTTCTGAATCTTCTTTCTTTCTCTCTGGGCATATTGGTCTTCAGGTGAGTTCAATTTCGAGTTCTCTAGATGATGCAAAAGATATCTCTCATAATCTGAACCAATTTTTTCAAGTTGTATCCTTATAGCACTTATCTTTTCCTGATCACCCTTTTGTTGAGCCAATCTCAAACGGTCTTTCAGCAAACTTACACATTTGTCTTTGTCTTTCGAATATTCTTGTAAATTAACCACACTCCTTTCTGCTACAGATTGTCTTGTTATGTATTTATATTTCAATGGCAAGTACCTTGCGAGATATGTCCTGGGATTAGCCTGTCTTTCAGGTTTATAATCTTTAAGCAATTCAAAAATAAAACCTGTAGCCATTAATTGGGCTTCTTCAAGTGGTATCAAGTTTGTTTCAAGCCTTTTCTTGTTATTCCGTATAGCTCTCTTGATGGTTCTATTTAAATAAGGATCATTGATTAGCATATTTAATGCAGGTGTATCTGAGATGTTATTATTAATTTCTTCCAGGGCAAGTTGCCCAACTTCCTTCAAATCTGAAGATAATCCGGGTGTTTCTTGATGCTTTTGCATTTTTTCCTCCTAAAATAAAAAAAAGCCGGGAACATGTATCGCTCCCGGCTTATTGATTAGTTATTTGGTTAACTTGTTAAGGTGACTCTATGAACAATTTAACGAATGTTAAAACAAAAAAAAGCACATCTGATCTGTTCAGATATGCTGGCTAATAATACTTTTCTTACTATTAATTATATAACAGATTTTCCCTATTTTCGCAATTGAAAACATGTCATATATTTTATATATTTTTTAATTGGTACCAACATTTAACTATTTCTTAAATGTTTGTCTAAAGTTTGTCTAAAATTTGTTTAATATTATTTATTATTATCCTCATATACCCCCTCTGGGCTTAATCTTATGTAATTAGTAAGTTGCATTTTGGATAAAACATCTCGTAAGCTACTATAAAATATGAAGTTGTTTATGTGATTAGTAAATTACCTCTAGATATTTAGTAAGTAAAAAATCCAGAAAAACATACTACTTTTTCTGGAAAATATTATTA
>JAGMCF010000137.1 GCA_023129415.1 Candidatus Cloacimonadota bacterium | reverse complement strand
CAAATTTTCAAAAATTAAGACTATTCTTTATTTCTTGTATTATATTCAATATTTATAAACAATTTTATTATTTCAGAAATAGCAAACAAGGAAATAACTAAAAAGAAACCTCCAATTACTGAATAAACGATATAAATTATATCCGTAGATAAGGTAATAAATGCAACAATACTGGCACAAGAACCAAAGCCAACAATCCAAGCTAAAAATTTATAAATACCAGAAATTGTTTTTAGCGCTGGATATTTAGATGATGAAGAAGTTGGTAAAGAAATTGTAGAAGATTCTTTAATTATATCTTCTGTAGTGAAATCATATCCACAATCACATGTAATAACTGAATCTTCTTGTTTCCTTCCACATTTGGGACAAGTTTTCATATTTTTCTCCAATTTACTAAATGTTATTAGTCCATTAACCTTTTAAAAGAGCCTTGTAATGATTTTCAATTCTTAATACTAAACTATATCTAAAATTCTTGGCAATTTTTGATATCTTAGTTAAAATCATTTTATTAGTTCATATATCTGTAAGAGCCTTAACTTCTTTTATGTTGTTCATTATCTACGCCTTTATAAGTGATCTTACCTGTTTTACCAAAATTTTTCGAATCCTACTTCGTCGGATTAAAAGTTTAAAAGAATAAAAGAGAAAAGGGTTACAACTATTTTGTCCTGCAAAAACGAAACCCGTAAATGTAGTTGCTGTAGGTCGGAACATTGTAGCCGCGAAAAGCAACACGGCAAAAGTTGACGATGCAGAGCCACGAACCGCCACGCAAAATACGGGATGTTTGACTATAAGGACCAGTTGGGTCATTTACATTTCCCTGATTATAGCACTCTTGATAATAACTACTGCTGTACCAATCCCAGCACCACTCATGTACATTGCCACTCATATCATAAATATCAAGTTGATTAGGAAGCCTGGTTCCTACAGGATGAGTTTGTGAATTTGAATTGCTGTGATACCAGGCATAATCTGGTAATTCTGATGTAGTTTCACAACCACAGTAATGGAAATCATAATTTAACAAAGTTCCACCTCTACCTGCATATTCCCACTCAGCTTCGGTTGGCAAACGATAACCATTTGCATTGAAATTACAACTCCAATCGGATAGGTTATAGCATTCTGTTAAGGTTTTCTGCTGACTCTTCCAATTGCAAAATACAACCGCTCCGTACCAGGTAACTTCTATGACAGGACAATCAGCACTAATTGCATAATTACTTCCATCAAAATAAAAACTGGTACCATTATGAGAAATAGCACAATCTGGATCATCCATATCAATTAGTTCTGTACCACTATAACTGCCATTTGCAGATACTCCAAATGAATTCAAGAATTCAATATACTCGGTATGAGTAACTTCATATTGTGAAATGAAAAAATCGCTTAAGGTTACTGAATGAACAGGTAGTTCATTACTTTCACCCTCATTAAAATGGTCTCCCATATCAAATGTGCCACCTTCAACATAAACCATATTTTCTAGAAGAATAAAAGCTTCATTTGAATAATCAGAATAATAGCTCTCATATTTTGCACGAATTTTATATGTATAAAATTCATCAGATTCTATATCATAATCTGTCCATTCCAAAAGTGTTGACTCTACTGATGCATAGTTATAATCCCAATTATTCTCTCCAACTTTTCTTGCAATAACAAAACTATCAATTACTGTTGTTTCATATTCCCAAAATAAAGTAAGATGATCTTCATACAATACATAAGTAAGGTTTTCTGGGGTAGGGATAGTGTTATCAATTGGTCCTGTTTCCTCATAAGAGCTCAGATTCTCTCCACTAAATGCATAAACTCGATATTGTAAAGTCTCATTTATCTCTGCATAATCATCTGTCCATTCTTTGATATTCTCACCAACAAAAGCATGTACTGAATACCAGGGAGCTGAACCAACCTTTTTATCTATTTTGAAACCTTCCTCTCCATTACTGTTATCTGCCCAGTTTAATTTAATACTGGATATAGTTAGTTTATCGTAAGTTAAATCTGAAGGTGCCGGAAAAGTTATATCACTATTAGTTTCTACAATTTCAGAAATCTCTTCTTGATAAAATGCATAAAGTTTATAATAAACTGTTTGCCAATTATCATTCTTTGTATTCAGATCATCTATATATGTAGTATCATTAGGAGGATGTGTAATAATAATCCAATTGCCATTATCAATTTTTCTTTCAATTTGAAACCCTTCTTCACCAATACTATTATCCTGCCAAGTTAGCTCAAATGTATGAACATCTTGCTGAGAACAAGAGAAATTTGTTGGTTTTGGTATTACCATGTTTATCTGTCTATTTTGATATTTTGATTCATTGTATGTAGTAAATGCTTTAATTCTGTATTCATAATAATGATTTGGGGTTAAAGAATTATCCGTAAAATTATTTATATTTGGTGGTAGGGTATCAATCACAATAAAGTCATCTTTTTCCCTTTGAGATTCTTCGTCGGGATAATAATCAGGATATGGATTCACAGATGATTTTTGGATTTTTTTTGAGTATCCCTGTTTGTGGTGCTTTTTAATCTTTGTGTGTTTAAATAAATGTCTTTGATTTCTAATTTTTCAGGTTGGGTTGGTTTTTCTTTTCTCACAATCGAGTACGATTGTGTAATATTTGTCCCATTCGAGGACTCTTTTGGTAATTCTCTCCGCTCAATAATATATCCTTCTTCGTAAGTGCAATTATGGGTCCAGGTTAATTTTGCAGTAAAAATATTTTCCTGTTGAATTGAAAAATTGGATATATCAATAAAAGTTGTATGATTATGTGAATGTTTTACATCTGTAACATTATCACCAGATTTTCCTTTTAGTCGGTAATAATATTCTTTCTCAATTGTTAAAGCAGTATCAATATAAGAAGAAATATTATATCCTAATTCAATAAGAAATTGATAATTATTTTCATCCTGTTTTTTTCGTTCAATTATATAGCAAGTTTTCACATCTTCGCTTTTTTGCCAATTAAGTCTTATCTGGCTGTCTGAGATAGGATCTGCAGTAAATCCTGTTGGTGGTTGTATTTCAACTTCAGTATCAAACGGATTTTCCCATTCTCTTTTTCCGCAGTAGGGTAAAAGGATAATCAAGAAAGCCAATAATAATATTATATATCTTTTGGGTATCATAGAATACCTCCGGTTTTTTGGAGTAGGCGACTCCGTCGCCT
>JAGMCF010000136.1 GCA_023129415.1 Candidatus Cloacimonadota bacterium | reverse complement strand
CAAATAATGAAATGTTACAGGAAAGTAGATTTAATTTATCTGAAACAGGAAAGAAAATAAGTTTAAAATTTGAGGATAAAAAAGCAATATCCAAAGCTGCTATCAATTATAATAGCTGTAGAAAAAGAATAAATGATTTGAAGAAAAATAAATTAAGCATGTTATCCTCAACTTGATTGGGGATAAGTAATATTCCTGGATATTATTATGCCCGAGGATGTCCATCCCTGGGCATTATTTTATATTTATATTTTATTTAACTTTCAAGAATCTTATCTACTTCATCTCTGTCAACATCCATTATATAAGTAATTTTACTTATTTCATTGGCTTCTTTTGTGATTGTAGTAATATCATCACGAGTAAGATGTTTTAGCGCAAATTTACGACTTCCACACATCAACTGACGCATACCCTGAGCCAAACGATGGTAGTAAGTGTAAACACCGATTGCTCCAGTTGGGATATTATTAAATTTATCACCATATTTTTCTTCCAATTCAGGTGCAGTTACAAATATTTCATGTTTAGTTACACCAAAGCGTTCAATATAAACTGGAACCTGTTCTTCATCGATTTTCTTGCCGATTGTCTTGCCAACCATAGCAGCAGCGAGAGGTGCTCTTGCCATACCAATCAGTTTAACAAAAGGAGCTCCAAGAGCAAGACCTTTATAAATTTGGTCTTCAAATGTGAATCCACCGGCAAATGCTAAATCAGGAACAAACTTACCTTTTTTATCCAATCTACAGGCATATTCATAAGACAATGAATGTATTTCAACACATGGTACACCCCATTCGTTCATCATTCTCCAGGGACTCATTCCTGTTCCGCCACCAGCACCATCAATGGTTAATAGATCAATTTCTGCTTCTGAAGAGAATTTGATAGCCCTGGCAAGGTCAGCAGGTCTGTATGCTCCTGTTTTCAAGAATATTCTCTTTGCACCTAATTTACGTAATTCTTCAACTCTTTTCAGGAAACCATCTCTGGTGACCATTCCAATGCGTGAATGACGCTCAAATTCTTTGAAAGCACCTTTTTTAAATGCTTCAATAATTTTTGGATCAGTTGGATTGGGAAGAACAACATACCCTCTTTTGTAGAGAAGTTGAGCTTTTTCAAGGTCTTTGATCTTAACTTCACCACCAATATCTTTTGCACCCTGTCCCCATTTTAGCTCAACTGTAGTAACTCCAAGTTTTGATAATCCAAATTCCTGAACTCCAAGTTTTGTATCCTCAACATTTGCTTGAAGAATGATGTCTCCGTAGTCTTCCTGTTGCCATTCGCGAAATAGTTTAATTCTCCATTCCAGATCCGGTGCTTTAATAATTTTCTTATTATCGAATTCAGATTCCACATCCATACCAACAACATTTTCTCCGATAGTAAGTGCTGTTCCTGAAATTGCAGAACCAATGGCAATGCCAGGCCAATTATTCTTTGCAATATTTGTTGAGCCAAGTCCCGGGATGATAAAAGGCAGTTTGAATTTCATTTTGTTCTTTGTACCAATAGAAGTTTCTAAATCTACATTTGGAAAGATTGCTTTATTACTATCTGCTTCTATTCCTACTGCACCAACTGCAGTTCCAAGAATATTAAAGTGAGAGTAATCCACAGGATAGTCCTTTTCAGCTGCAGTAGTAATTATGCCAAAAGGTTGGGGGTAGATTACTTCATGCCCGCGATATGCGGATTTCCCAATTTCACACATACCAATACATCCATCAACACAGGTAACACACATCCCGCTGAATGGACTTACAGAACCTTCAGTCCTGTTTTTTGTTAAAGTTGCTGCTGTAGCATTTAATCTTGTTAAACTCATTTTATTCTCCTTTTTTCTTTATTTTTTATTTTAGCCACAAAGGCACTAAGTTAAAGAATATATTTTTCCCGTGAAATTTAATACATCCTTTAATCCATCTTATCTTTACCTTTTCTTAATAAATAACTCCAACTTCGTGTCCTGGTGTCTTTGTGGCGGACAAATCCAAACCACAAAGGCTTCCCGATACAGTTTACCCCGTTGGATTTTTTTATCCAACTGGGGTCATACTTCCCTACGGGGCAGGCAAAGGCACTAAGTTTAAAGAACTAAAATTGATCGATTCTCGTTCCCACGATAGCCATGCGGCATCGCATGGAAACCTTTTTGGGAACGCAATAAAACAACTATTTTGAATAAAACACCAAAAAGTGAAACAGGGTTTCCCATCAAATTGCGTTACTAATCTGGGGATTAGTAACGAGAAGGAATTAACCTTTCCGAAACTTATCCTCAAAAATTTCTTCGTAAGAATCCGTCTGAGCCGGACATAATTTCGGAAAGTTCTTAATAAAGGTTTATACTTCATTCCTCTCCTTTGTGTCTTAGTGTTTTCGTGGCAGATTTTTCGGTTTTTCTCTAATGCAAGTCCCACAGTCACCCTT
>JAGMCF010000135.1 GCA_023129415.1 Candidatus Cloacimonadota bacterium | reverse complement strand
TGGATTCAGCTACTTTCTGATGAAGCAGAGAAATTGTTAATGGAAAAAGCGGATCTTGTGCTTTCAGCAACAACGCATTTCTTTGAACGATTTGAATATGAAGGTTATGAAAATCACAATGCTTTATGTATAAATACCGGCTCAATTACTTATCCGAATTATTGGTGTCCGGGTGGTTATGTTCAGGTGCATGTTCTAAAGAAACCTTTTGCTCTTGTTGTTCAATATATCAATGCAGATAGAGCTGAAATAGAAATGCAGAATTTAGATTATGCTTTTATCAAAATTATTAATGGTGAAATTTTGAAAACTGACTTTCGACCAAAACGTTACGAAGAAAATGTTGATAGAATTATCGGTGTTTCTGAAAAAGATTATTCAAAAGAGGAAATGAATAATATACTAAATGAACTTTACTTAAAAGTTACAGGTGCAGACGAAGCATTTGCTCGTGCCTATAATGGACTTCCTAAAGGAGATGTTAAATATAGAGAACTCTGGAATATTTGTCCTTATAATGATGAGATATATTCTATCAAATTTACTGACGAACAAGTCCAATCGTTATTCAAAAATAAGATTCCTTTGAAAGATAGAAAAGAGATTGAGATAGCTATGGATTCTTACAATGGAAATTATTATATTCGTAAATTGAAACTTGAGCCAAATAGATATAAAAAGACAAGAAAGTATGAGGTTCAAATATTGATGGAATGGCTTAAAGAGAGAAGGAATCAAAAGTAATGCTCGGAATTAGAATCCTTAATACAATTATTCCGATTCCCCAAAATGTTATTATAAATCTCACAATTTTTCTTTAATGTTTTCGATTGGGCATAATGTTTGCGTATGTAGCGGGACTCCGCAGAAACGCTTGTTATGCGTTGTCGTTTAATAATATCTCTCCAGTTTCATCATCGATTTTTAATCTTTTTAAATCTTCATCAAATATGATAATGTCATCTTCATATAAACCATTAATAATCAATTCTGCTATTTTATCGGAAGTTACTTCAAAATATTTTTCTGAATGGTATATTTCAAATTTTAGAATCATTTCCTTTATAGGAATGCCACCTTTATTTTCAATTTCAATAGTAGAATCTTTAAATTTAATCTTTAACTCAACTGGGCCTTCATTATCTCTAGGATAGCTATTACTTTTATTTTCAACGAATTCATTTATTTGATACCGCCCATCAGGTGTATTTAAAAAAACGGGTTGCTTTTTCCAAATGATATTACCTGAAAGGCCAATATTTTTTAGATCATTTTTTAATTTATCACTATCTAATTGATTAAATAAACCTAATTCTACTTTTGGCTCAGTAATAGAAAATATATGCATAGTTACATTTATTTGCTTAATTCTTCCTTGCCAATCTTTATCTTCAAATTTTCTTAAAATAGCTAGCTTGATATTTTTTCCTTTTGCATATTTTCTTGCAGGTTTTGTGAATTCATTTGATGTAATTATTATTGCTTCATCGGGTTCAATGTCATCAATAACAGCCCAAAAATTTCTTGCAATCCCCAATCCAACTTTATTCCCCGATATTTCAAAATCTTTACACTCTATTAACGTTCTCCGCTTTTTACAATTTTTTTCAATAATAACATCTATTTGATGTTTAACACCTGTATCACCGATTAATTTAAGATCATGAATGACAACATCTGATTTTTCTAATGTCTTAAAGACAAAGGCTGCTAATCTTTCATATCGAGTTCCTGATTTTTGAGTTAATAAAGTATTATACTTATCATGTAATTTGTCATATTTTGATTTATTATCCATTAAAACTCCTACTTACTTTGATGTCGCATAACGCTCGGAATATGCCACGGCATCTTTCACAAACAACTAAACTTTGTATTGCAAACTAAACCCAAAATAAACCACAAAACTTTTATGTTAAGTCTGGCGTGGATACTTCTGTTATATGTTTTTTTTATCCATATTTACTTGAAGTATCTGTATAATTAAAATAAATAACTACTTAAATTTTTTCTTTTCTTTCTCAACATTTTCAATAGTAATTTCAATTTCATTAAATTCTTTTATAAGATCAGGATCATTATTAAGAATATCTTTACCCTGAGCATAAACAAGTAATCCCCCTTCACTTTCTTCAGCTTCCCGAACTTTATATCGTAAATCGTAATAATATCTTTTAACATTTCTTCTTTCTTGACGAAAGCGACTACAAGCCATTTGGTAAAATTTTGAAAGTATGCTGGGGAATAAAATACGTTTAAAAAACCCTTCTTTTTCATTGCTAATTAATTTTGTTTGTGTAATTTGTTCATTGTAATAATTAACTGACTTATTTACAATTCTATTAAATGATTGCAAAAAATTCAGCCTAAAATTCGTTGCCAATAATTTTAACTTTTTAATAGCAGCACGTAGATGACGTTGTTTGAACCAGTTAACGACACTTTTGCCAGTAAATATACCTACAATAGTACCAATTAAAGTTGTAGCAGCAGGAATTATTATTGCAGATGTGCCCCCTGTTGCTGGTGCAAGAGCGAGACCAATTGCGAGACCAACTTCACTGCCAGCCCAACCACCAAAACCAACAGCAGCAGTATCACATACAATATGCTCTAATGCTGTCGGAATGTTCTTATTGTGTTTAATTACTCCTCTTACATTTCTGACAGTCGAAATTGTTAATGTTATAAGTGGTATATTATCAATAAAATCACCAATATCACCAATTACATCTAATGTGTCGGCTGTTTCATGGAATGCTTCTTGTGCTGATAGATCGGGATCAATTATTACATTAGGATTATCAGCAAATGCTTGTTTCATTTCTATGTTTGTATAAACAGGAATATCAGGATGGGCATCAAGATGTTCTTGAATGTATGAAGGATTATCAGTGATCTTAACATTAATAGGTTGGTTATCAACAGTAGCATCCAATCCTTCCATAGTCCCTGATTCTGGAATATCTACAGAATGACCTGTATTGCGAAGATTATCAAAAGCCATTTCTTCACCAGTATATCCTTTGTATTTATGGATAATCTGACGCCATGCTTTAGAACCTTCTTCTTCAGTTAATATATTTTCTTTCATAAACCCAATAAGATCCCCTAGATTATTGAAGTCTTGTGAATGATGTAGGTGGCTAATTCCACTTAAGGCATGAGGATCCATTCTGGAAATATTGAAAAGGACATCAAAAACTGAAACTCCTATAACGGCTCCTTCCTCAATTCCAATTATTTTAGATACTTTGCTTTTTAACTTTTCGTTTACTGCTAATTCTTTAATTAAGTAATGTTTTTGGCGGGAATGATGAATTGCAGAAGCAACTCCGATACTAGCAAGTGTTACAAATAATCCTATAAAAACTAAAGAAATTATTCCCATTCTTTTACTCCAGTTATCTGAAAAATATTATAATATCACCTAACGCTTGGAATATGCTACGCCTTCTCGTCACAAACAACCAAACTTTTTATTACAAACTGAACCCACAAACAAACCACAAAACTTTTAAATGAAGTCTGGCGTGGATACTTTTGTTAAGTGCTTTTATATTTATGAATTAAGTTGAGTTTTGTTTATTGACCAATTTCAAATAAAAAATCGGGAGAGAAATCCGCTTCGTTTGGCCATACAATTGTATCAATGTCAGAGTTGATTTTTACTTTTTGAAAATATTTCAAATCTTTTAATGGTTCAAAAATCTCACCATCAAGATGATTTTTCAAATCCACGATTTTTATAACATTTTTTTCAAAGGTCAGTCTTAATTTGTAATTTTTTAAATATGTTACATTTCTTACAAAGTGCATAGTTTGCTCCTATACAAGCGGTTTTATTTTATTCAGTTGTTTCTTTTGATTAGCCAAATTCCAATCTTCCATTAATTCATCTCTATGTTCAAAAGCCCATTCTAAAACTATAGAAATAACTCTTTTCGGTAATTTCCCTTCAATAAGTTTTAATTCTCTAATGGAAAAAACTCCTGTTTGCCCACCATATTTTGCGTGAAAATGAGGAGGTTCGTGTTCTTTATAATACATCGCTATTACTATTCCTAAAAATCGACTAATTTAAGGCATATTAAATTTCTCCTTTTTTCTTTTGAACAATTTGAAAATTATTAGAAATTTTTACAATTATTTTGTCAAGCAAAACCGATTCTGCCAATAATCACTTGCCCTAAATTAATCATACATATCTTCTTTAGAAATATGGATTGCACTCCATCTAAAAAATCTTTTTATATTAAATATATTATTACCAATTCGCATAGCTTTCTTTATCGCTTTTAATTTATTTCTCGCTTCTATTCTTCCTGCTTCAACAAAATCATCCACTCTTGAAAAATCTGCCCATGTGATATTTTCCACATTTGGTCTAAGAATAACATCGGCTAAACTTATATTTAATATATTTAACTGATAATTTGTAATTTCTTCTGCCTTTTGTAATAATTCAATACCATTTTTATGAGTTTCTTTGAAAAATTATTTATCAACAGAAACGGCAATTATTGTTTTAGGTCGGTATCTCATTGCAATATGGACTGGGATTGTGCTAATAACCCCACCATCTACAAGCTCCATATTATCCCAATATACAGGCTCAAAAACTCCGGGAATTGATGCGCTTGCCCGAATCGCTTTAATTGCAGAACCTTTCTCAATGCCTATCGGTTTTCCTGTGTGTAAATCAACAGAAACCGGGACAAAAAATATTTTAAAATTTTCTAAATCATCATCTGCAATGAAATTTGAGATAGCCTTATTAAGTTTTTCTCCACCTACAAGATACTTTTTGTTAACAAGTTTTGAAACAACATATTCTTGCTTTAGAAAATTTATCATACGATTTAGAGAATTCTTACTTTCTTTTTCTACAAAAAATTTTATTTTAGAATTAAGGAAAGCAGAATTTTTTATATACTCTTTTGCTTTTTTTATAAGCCCATTTAGTGAACCATTTTGGGAATAATAGCCTCCAACAATAGCTCCCATACTTGTTCCGATTATTGCGTCAAATTTAATTCCTTCTTGTTCAAATACTTCAAGCACTCCAATATGTGCAAGTCCTCTGGCACCGCCGCCGCCAAGCACAAGAATATTTTTTGGATGGAAATTTTTCATCTGAATATCCTTTCGCCACAAAGGCACCCCGATACAGTCATTCTTCCTTACGGGGCAAGCAAAGACACAAAGAAAATAAATATAAACTCTCATTCCCAAGCCCCAGCTTGGGAATGCTTAATTTTTATATTTACTTTCCTATTTATCATCTCTTAGTATTTACTCCAATTTTCGGGCACAATATCTCAATCTTACATTTTGAACATAAAGGAGAGATAGGTTTGCAAATATTTTGACCAAACGAAACTAAATAGTCATTATAAATTTTCCAATACTTTTTATCTAATTTCCAGCGCAAAGTAAATTCAGTCTCTTCCGGTGATTTGGTTTTGACAAATCCCCATCTATTTGAAATACGATTCACATGTGTATCAACACAAATTCCATATTTATCATAACCAAGAACAATTACAAGGTTAGCAGTTTTTCTGCCAACTCCAGGCAAGGAGAGCAATTCATTCAGATTATCAGGTACTTTACCAGCATATTTCTTTAGGATGATTTCGGAAACCGTTTTGATGTTTTCAGCTTTTCTATGATAAAATCCCACTGGGAAAATTAACTTTTCAATCTGTTTTCGGGATAGATTTAACATTTTTTGAGGAGTTTCAGCCACTGAAAAAAGCTTATCAGAAGCTACAGAAGTTACTTCATCTTTGGTTCGTAAGCTGAGTAATGTTCCAATTAAAATCTTATAAGGATTTCTGTATTTTTCGGAAATTTCAGTAACAATTGGTTTTTTATTTTTAAGATACTCTTTTTCGAGGATTTGTAGAATTTTCCCAATATTTGAATTGTTAACCATTTACAACAAAAGATTTAATGACCCCAGTGAAGTAAAAAACCGATTTCACGGGGCAGGCCTAATGACTTAATGACACACCGAAGGTGTTTATGACAGCGAACGAAGTGAGCATTTTGACGGCTTTAGCCATTTTGACAGCAATCTCCGCGGACGCGGGGAAGTGAGCATTTTGACAGCAACTCGTTTGGGCACCGTATCCTGAAGTGTTATAACTCATCACTCTCTTGTTTGA
>JAGMCF010000134.1 GCA_023129415.1 Candidatus Cloacimonadota bacterium | reverse complement strand
CTTGCAACTAATTTTCAGAAGAACCTAAAATTTAAACAAAAGAAAAAACTTTAAAAGCTGCTGGCAAGTTCTTTTTGGAAGGAAAAGAATATGTTGTGAAAGATGGTGATATAATCTATATCAGGCATAACTAAAATGAAACTTGCCTGTCCACCGACCCGTCCTCCGCAGTAGCTCTGCTACGGAGGGTGGAAGCATAGCGAAGGTGGGAAACTTGAAATTAGGAAAACATCAAGTTTCAAGCATCAAGTTTCTAGTTTCAATTAAATTATGAATAAAAAAGACCCAAAACCAAAACTTATCTTAGGACTGATTTTCATCGCATTAGGATTACTGCTCTTTTTTTCAGTGCTCTCCTTTACAATTGATGATATAATTTCAATAAAAAATGCCCGCCTTAATTTTGTAAAGGTCATCACATTACAGTTTCCACCATTTATTAGAAATATGATTGGTCCGTTCGGTGCGATGTTATCATACGCATTCATATTTCTATTCAGTAAAC
The DNA here is from genome assembly GCA_023129415.1 of Candidatus Cloacimonadota bacterium. Lineage (GTDB taxonomy): Bacteria > Cloacimonadota > Cloacimonadia > JGIOTU-2 > JGIOTU-2 > JAGMCF01. The sequence goes on along the minus strand of JAGMCF010000134.1, from coordinate 2,631 downwards.
CATTTAGCTTTGCACTCGCTGTATTTTTGTTTGTCAGCGGTTTCTTACTGATATTCGGATATAAACTTGAAAAGCTAACCAGTAAGCTAATATTAATTCTATTATTCTTAGTGTGGATAGCTCTCTTTTATCTTGCTGTTGGTGGTGTCTTAACTTATAGAACAGGGATTGTTTTTACATTTTTGATAGAAAAGATATTTTATCCAATTTTCAAAAGTCTGGGAACTTCTATATTATTAGGATTAGCTCTTTTAGGAACTTTAATTTTCATATTTGAATCAGAAAGAATCGCTCAATGGTTAAAAAAATTTTTATTATTCATGTTCCCCTTCTTTAAGAAAAAGAGAAAAGCTTATACCCAAACTAAAAAACCATCAATTTCATATCTAAAACCAGAAGTAATATCCTCTGAACAAGCTGAAAGAACAGAAAAAATCACAATGCCACCTATTAGTAAACCATTTGAAAGACCTTTAAAAAGCATTACATCTGATGAAGAATATACTCTTCCAGATTTTAATAAGATATTAACAGATTCATACTCACTCAGCAAACAAGAGTTAGAAGCAAAAGAGAAGGAGATTCAAGACAATAGCAGGCTTTTACGCTCAAAACTTGGTGAATTTGGCATTGAAGGTGAGGTTACTAATGTAAATGTCGGACCTGTAATTACTCAGTATGAAGTCCGACCTGCACCTGGAATGAAAATAAGCAAATTTACTGCACTCGCTGATGATCTGGCTTTAGCAATGAAAGCTTCAAAAATCCGAATTGTAGCGCCTATCCCAGGAAAAGATACACTTGGCTTTGAGATTCCTAATATGCATCCTAATATTATTCGTCTAAAAGATGTCCTTAATTCTGAAGAAATGAGAAGCAATCCATCACCTACCCTGATTGCTTTGGGTAAAACAATAACAGGAAAACCATTTGTAACTGATTTGAAGGATCTGCGGCATCTACTTATTGCAGGTTTGACAGGTTCGGGTAAAAGTGTTTGTTTGAATGTTATCATAAATTCTATACTTTATCGAGCTACACCAAAGCAGGTTAGATTTATCTTTTTTGATCCCAAGAAGATTGAGCTTTCAGCTTATGAAAAAATCCCTCATCTTATTAAAGAAGTTATTACCGACTCTAAAGATGTCTTATACCTTCTCAATTGGGCAGTTAGCGAAATGGAAAGACGATATGATATCTTTGCACAGCATAATGTTCGAGATATAGATGGCTATAATAAACTCAATAACCAGCCAGAAAATGAGGAAAATGAAGAACTTGAAAATCTTCCTTATATTATCATAATGGTTGATGAATTAGCTGACCTTATGCAAAGTCTGGCGCACGATATTGAAAAACCTTTACAACGGCTTTCTGGAATGGCTCGGGCAGTTGGTATTTATCTTGTCTTTGCTACTCAACGTCCTTCTGTTGATGTTGTAAATGGAATGATAAAGGCTAACTTTCCTTCCCGTATCTCATTCCAGGTTTATTCCAAGGTAGATTCCAGAACAGTTCTGGATATTAATGGTGCTGAAAGATTATTGGGTGAGGGAGATATGCTCTTCTCTCCACTTGGCAAAAAGCCGCCAATTCGCATTCATGGCTCTCTGGTAACTACAGAAGAAGTAAAAAAGTTAGTGAAATACTTATCACAATATCCAAAACCTGAGATAAATATCTCGCTTCCATCAGATATATCTGAACATAATTTTGAATATGATGATGAACTTTATCCAGAGGCAGTCCGTATCGCAGTTGAAAAACAGTTTGCTTCAGTTTCTATGATGCAAAGGAGATTCCGTATCGGCTATGCACGAGCAGGACGACTTATCGATATGATGGAAAGAGCTGGTATTGTAGAAAATGTTGAGGGGAGTAAAGCCAGAAAAGTTTTAATTAAAAAAGAGGATTTGAATAGATTAGGATTTTAAGTATTAATATCATTTTTTAATTTTAAAAGTATTACATATCATATTAAATACATTATATATCTTGAATTTATTAAAAATTAAGTCTCTTATATCTTTATTTTCAAAGAAGTGAAAATTATAAAGAAAGTTCTTGACAAAATTTTTAAAAAAAGCGATTTTTATTTTAATAAAAAAATTGGGAGGTATATTATGAAAAAAACAATTTTATTAATACTAACTTTTATGATACCATTAGTCCTATCAGCTGGACATTGGGAATTGAGAGAAGATTATACTTTTTGGGGGAACAGTCCCCCCTATATTCGTTTTATCAATGATGACATTGGTTATCTAAATTCTAGTAGCGCAGTTTATAAAACAATTGATGGAGGTGATACTTGGGAGATCATTTTCGTGGCTTCCAGTACTATTTTTGCTTTAGAAATAATTGAAGAAGGCACATTCTGGATCGGACCAAATAATGGTGAAATTATTTTGGTAACTGATGATGGAGCTAATTATGAAGTAAAATATCAAGGAATTGGTAGGTTTTATGACATTCGTTTTAGACGTAATTATGGGGTTGCAGTAGGAAGATATGGACAAGGTATCAGAACAATTGACGGGGGAGATAGCTGGGAAACTATATTAAATAATGGTTCCTGTTTAAATCGTCAGATAAGAATAATCCATGGGCATGTTCTACTTGTTACAGGAG
>JAGMCF010000133.1 GCA_023129415.1 Candidatus Cloacimonadota bacterium | reverse complement strand
CTTCTGGAGTTGCTTGTGCTTTTACTTCTAAAGCATCAGAAAACCATTTTTCAACTTTTGGAAAATCATGAAACATTAAACCAGTATTATGTTGAATATCATTAATATGATCAATAATTGTAATGAGTTGATTAGTATCAGTTGTATTTTTAAGTTGAATTAAAGATTCAACAATACTACCCCATGCTGAGCCTCCATATTCTTCTTGCCAATCTCCTTTATTATATACTTGAGCAAGTTGTTCTAAAGATAAATCTTTTGGTTTTGTAATATTAAATTTCTCTTGCCAATCCCACCAATTGTCTAATTCAGAAGTATGTTTTGAAAGCTCACTATATACCATTTTAGTAATCAAAGGAACATAAGCATCTTTTATTTGTTGTACGATCATATCTTTATATTCTTTTGCATATGGATTAGCTTCTAAATATTGATCAGAAAGAAGACTAACACCATAAAAATCAAAAAACATTTGTTTATCTATTTGAGCTCTTTTTCTCATACTTAAACTAACATTTGTAAAAAGATCTTTATATAAAATACGTTTACGTGATTTTTTTTCATACAAAGAAGAAGGCGCAGAATAAAGAAAATTAATCACCAAAGTATCAGTAGGAACTTTTAATTTTTCTACCAGTTCGGACAAATTATCTATAAATTCTTCAAATGTTCCTGCTTCTTCATACCAATAAAGTTCATCCTCCTCAGGGTCATAACCACCACGACAAACTTCATCAAATTCTGGACCACAATCAGGAAGACCAATTCTTTTAAACCAATTTGCATGTTCTAACCACTCCCCAGTAGTGGGTTTAATATATATTTCGTTTTTATATATTGCCCAAACCTTTGGTGTTTGTGCTTTCTTTCTCATACTTAATTTTGGTTCCAAAAGATCCTCTAATTGCTTTTCTTCTTCTTCAGTAATTTTTTCATCTTCAATTATATGTTTTATTTTTCTTAACACATCCACATATCTATATTTCTCAACTAATTTAAAAACAATATTTCCTGGAGCCCAATTTTGACTTAATCCTTCCTCAATAGGCTCTTGTCCATCGTAAAAAGCTTCTTGACGTTCTTCATGTATCTTTACATTCTCCTCTTGTAATCTTTTTAATCCTTGCTCAACATCATCTAACTTTTTTTCAATCAACTTTTGAATATCTTTTTTATCTCCTTCATAAGAATCTAAAAGTTCTTTCAAGATCTTATAATCAATAAAATCTCTTTTGGTTTTTCCTAATTCTTCATCCAACCTTTCCATAATAGCATTTGCTTGCGTTCCTAATAACTCTATTTTTTCGTCTATGTCAAGGTTTTCTGGTATTTTATGAGGAGGAACAATCCAAGAGTCATTCAATATATCATAAGCTTCTTCCCCCTGCTCAAACACGTTTTCTTTCTCTGACAATACATAATATGTAAGTGGGTGCTGAGTGTTTGGAAGAACTTCTTTATTTAGAGTATTCCAAAACACTTGAAGCAAATCTTTACGCATTTCTTCAATATCATCTTTTGCTTTATCAGGGTTGGCTTTACTAAATTTTTCCCAATCTACTTCAACATGAATATCAATATCAGAAGTTGGTCTGTATCTATAAGTAGCTGTTGACCCAGTATAATAAAATCCTTTACACCACAAATCAGGATTATTTAATTTTCCTTCCTCTCTTAAATAATCCAAAAATCTTTCTACAATTAATCCTTTAATATTCTCTTTTAACTTTGGGAGATCTCCAGATAAATCCCACATTGCAGAATCTAAATGTTTTTGAGGATAATCGAGAATAGATGCTTCTCGCACAAATGGATTTTTTATCTTTGTATAATTACCACTATCCAAGTCTAATTCTCGGAGTGGAGCATCTTCGGAATAATTTAATTTAGTCAATAATTCAGGTAAATTATTTAAAAATTCTTCAAGCGTACCAGTATTTTTATACCATGTTATCATACCACTTCTATAATACCCACGAACAACATTGTCAAAAGCTTCGCCTACAGTAGGAAGACCTATACATCCAAACCATGGTTCATGTACAAAAGGAAATTCTAACGTTGCTTCTTGTACATATACTTTTCCATTATAAATGGCCCACATTCCATCTACATAATCATCTACTCTCTCTAATTTTTGCATACTTAAAATAGATGCTTCTTTAGTTCGACCTTCTGAAGGAAGATCAAACCATACATCAATTTCTTCTTTATTTCCTGAAACAAATTGATAACGAAATTCAGGATATCCTTCGTGGAGAAAATCTATAACTCCATCAACTTGCGTTGTTAATTCAAAAGAGCCGTAAAGAGTTAAATCAATATTTAAAAAACTCGATACTCTTGATTTAAATTCTTCAAATTCTTCATTAGACACATTAGCGGGCTTTTTTAATGTATCTAAAATTCTGCTCCAATTTTTCAAAATATAAAGACAACGTTTTTCATTATATTGTTCAGTTTCCATATCAGTATAAAACTGTTTTAACGTTTCCAAAGAAACCTGAGCTGTTTTTCTCATATTTAAACTTGCCATTGTTTGAGGAGGAAGATCAATATCCCTTTCTTTGAGATACTTTTTGAGTAAATTCCTAAATTTCTTTGTCCACAAACCTTTACCTTCACCTACTTCCACTCCTTCTCTTAAGCTTCGTTGATAATCCTCTTCATAAACTATTTGATAAGCTTCTCCAACCTCATACCCTTCATCAATTAACTTTTCAATCTGATCAGCAAAATTCTTCATGAACTCTTCTTCCTGATCCTCACTTCCCATTTCTTGAAAGAGATCATGTATATTTGTTGTAACATCTCCCGTATCAGTTGCCTTATAAGATTCTTCAAACTTTTTCACATCCTTACTTTTATAAAGATTAGACAACTCTTTAAAAAAAGGATCAGCGCCGCCAAACATAAAAGCATCAAGGTCTATATCTGCTACTAAATAATTTCCAAGATTCCCTGTCCGATGCACTAAATTAATCACTCTGTCTATTGCAATCATTTTTTCTTGAGACGGAGAAGTTGTAACACTTTTCAGTATCTGGAGCGCATCAGTTGCAACTTCTCGAAAACGACTCCATTGTTTCATTTTCTGTTTATTTCTACTTTCAGATAAAGTCCAATTAACCCATTCAATCATCCCCTCCAAAACTACTATAAAATCGAACAAAATCTGATCCATTAATTCCTTATCATAAATTCCTTCTACTTCTTGAAGATATAACTTTTTCAAATCCTGTTTTCTAGTTTGAGGTCTCGGAATAACAGGTTCTTTAACAGCAAAAACCTGAGTTGTTTTTCGCATACTCAAAGAAGCCATTGTTTGTGATGTTGGAGTAGTATCATCAAAAGGCCAAGGACTTCTTTTTATTCTTTCCTTACTTGGAAAATCTATATCAAATCCTTGATCAGGTTCTCTCATAATCCATTTATCTTTTCCTTGAAAATATGTATGCCAAGAATTTTGTTCTCCTTGTTGTTCATGAAGAGAATCACTAGGAGTAGGAACAGAAACATTCATTGCTTTCTTCCTCATGTTTAAATTCATAGTTGCTTCTAAAGATTCTTTTTCACCAATAAATTCAATAGTGTTCCAAATTTCATCAAAATCCCCTTGAAACACTCCTAAACCTTTAGAAAGATGTAAAAGATGTATAGTTTGATCAATCTCAACAATTTTTTCATTCAAACTTTTTACAGATACATTCTCTAAATCATTAATACTATCATCCATACTTACTATAAAGTCTCTTTTTGGATATCTACGTACGCTCGGATCACTTTCGACTCTTTCTTTTTCCTTTTGCATACCATAAATCAATTTTGAAAGAACTTCATCTACAAATTCATCATCAAGCAATCTTTTTGGTTCTAATTCATAAAAACTTTTGAGTTCTTGTACTGACAATTTATTAGGATCTGAAACATCTTGAGCTATTTTTAAAAAAGCTTTTTTCTCCTCCTTATCTTCCTTTTTCTTTTTCTTCTTTTGTGGCCAAGAATGAGGATAATCTAAAGACATTCGAAGAGGAACTGGAACAGTTGCTTGTTTTCCCATATTTAAATTACTAACTTTTAAATTACTTAATTCATCAAAAAATTCAGGAGTATAATCTTCAATTAAATATTCTCCCATTTCTCCCAAAAAATGCATTTCGTGCAATGCTTGATCTATTGCTATCATTTTTTCTTGAGGTGTTTTTGCTTTAATGAGATAATCTGTCATTGTTGGAGGAATCTCAGATCTTCCAAATTTTTCAGCCATATTTAAAGACTCTATAAAACTTGAAATAATTTCATCCATTAATTCTTCATTATATAATCCTTTTGCTTCCTGAGTATATAATTCAATTAATTTTCTTTGAGAAACTAATGGTAAATTCAACCAAAATGACTCTTCATCCATTTCTTCTTCTTCTTCAAACTGAAACTTTCTCATAGCTAAAGTTGTAAATTCTTGAGTTGTATAGTCAATCATCTTTATTGGGGCATCTTCAGGATATCCAATTGCGGTCCTTAATTCTTCTAAATGATCATAAAACTCATTATAATCCCCTGTTCCATACCAAACAATATAACCACGTGCAAAATATCCACGAACTATATTATCATATTCTGGTCCAGCAGAAGGAAGGCCTAATTCTTCAAACCACATTGCGTGAACTTTCAAAAGATCATAGGTTATATAAACATTTCCTTGGTAAATTGCCCAAGATCCTTCATCAGTAGTTGGAGTACCTTCAACAAATACTTTTGCTTTCTTTCTTATACTTAACTTTGGTTCTAAAATATCTTCCAATTCTTCTAACCTTTTTTTAGCTTCATCTCTTACAAAGTCTTCTTTATCCTTAACCAATTCAGTCAATGTTTCTAAAGAGGTGTTTTTATTTTTAGCAACCTCCCAACGAACACCTAGATCTTCGTCTTTTGCTAATTCCGCTAAAATATCTACAGAAGTTTTTGGATCAATCGCTAACCTACTTTTTTCAAGTCCTGTTAAAAACTTTTCAGGAGCTACGACTTCTTCTCCTTTTAACTGTAAATTTTCTGTTACAAATTCTTGAATATCAGTAGAAAGGTAAGGAATTAGTTGTGCAGAAGTAGCCCCCGCCTTTATTTCTAAAGCTTCTTCTATCCAATGTTTCACTTCTGGAAAATCTCCTAATAATAATCCAGTATTATGTTGAATATTATTGATGTGATCTATAATTATAATTAACTGATTTGTATCAGTTGTATTTTTAAGTTGAATCAGAGAGTCAGTTATATCTGCCCAAGGACGAACCTTTCTTGTTAACCATTCATCCCATTCTCCCTCACGCCATATCCGACTAACTTGTTCAAGAGTCAAATTTTTCAATTCTCCAACATTCTTTATATTAAATTCTTTTTTCCACTTATTCCAATCTAGTAAACGAAAACTAACCCCTTTACCCGTTGCATATAATAACGCTTTATATATACTATTTATAACTAAAGGAACATAAACTTCTTTCATTTGATTAACAATCATATCCTTATATTCTTTAGCATAAGGATTAGCTTCTAAATATTGATCAGAAAGAAGACTAACACCATAAAAATCAAAAAACATTTGTTTATCTATTTGTGCTTTCTTTCTCATACTTAACTTTGTTCCCATCCCTTCATAAAACAAAATAGAATTCGCAATATATTTTTGTAATTCTAACAAAGTATCAATTTTATTAGTAGTCTCTATAATTTTTTGTTTATCATCTTCATCAATTTTTGAATCTTCAACTCTATTTATAATTTTATTTTTTGCTTCTTCTAAATCAGAAGTTGTCCAAACATCTTGTGCAATATCTTCTAAAATTGATTTAATTGGTCCTTTATATTTTTTTGCGGACAATTTTACTTCTTGCTCCCATCCGCGAGGCAATCCTTTAATTTTATATTCATTTGCTTTTACTTCTTTAGCAGTCAATAGTAATGTGCTTTTACAAATATTACAGTTAACTAATATATATTTTTCTCCATAAGTTCCTTCTTGAAAACCTTGAAAAATATATGTAGGAATTTTTCCTTGATGTATTTCTTTCCATTTATATTCATGTTCTTCAATACCTGCTATTTTTTTCATATTCAATTTACTTCCAAAAGGTCTTTTTAATGAAATAGGTCTTTTAAAACCTTTCCAAGTCTCCTGAACTAACTCCTTCCAAAACGGTATTTTTTCTTTCTCCTCTTCTTCTTCTTTTTCAACTTCTTTTGGTTCTCCAAACTCTTCAACTGGAGTTGGAATTTCTTCCTCTTTTTCTTCTAACTCAAATCGTAATTTTGGAGGTTCTTCTTCTAACTCAAAAGCTGGAATTTTTTCTTTAGGTTCAGGTTTTTCAACAGGAATTTCTTTTTTAGGTTCAACTTTTGGTTTTTCCAACTTTATTTCATCTAATGCAAACTCCGCAGTTAATCCAGATCTAAAAATATTTTTAAGATCTTCCGCAACTTCAGTTAACTCTGTAATTTCAATAGAATAAGTATTATCTTCTTTCTTTGTTATAACGCCTTTTCCTTTTAAAACACCACCTACTCTCTTTTTACCTCGTCCCAAATATCTTGTAGTATCGAATGTTATTTCATTTCCAACATTGAATTCAGCTTGAGCAACTTTACCAAATCGAAGTTTCAGTTGTTGTGGTATAATAAATTGGTCTTCTATATTTTCACGAATGTATTCTTTTAATCCTTTTCCTTCTTTTCTCATACCTAATTTATTTGCTACTATACCTCTTGTAATTACATCTTTAGCTTGTTCTATTTCTTCTGCTGTAACATCTGTTTTTCTTCCTGCTGCTATGTCAAATATTTGATCAGTTGTATATTTGTTTAGAAGTTCAGCATATGGAACTTCTACTGTTTCTTCTGTTAGTTTTTCCTTTGGAGGTTTTGTTTTAAATTCTTCAGAAATAGGTTTTGGCATACCTTCATAAAGTTCTCCTAAAATTTCTCCAATTACTTTCCTTGCTAATTCTTCCGAAAATGTTTCATCGAAATCATATTCTTCTGCAACATAAATTTTCCAATTTTCAATAAAAGAATGAGGGAATGCCACCATATGTTCTAAAATTAATCCATTTATAAAATGATAAGCAATATTTAGTTTCATTGATATTTCATTCACAAAAGTACGAACATCTTCAGGATCAGTAATTTCAAATTGTATTTCTGCTAATTCTTGTAGAAGAACTTCAACACTACTTTTTTCTTCATCTGCTTTCTTCCTCATACTCAACCTCCCAAACAATCCAGGTTCTATTTTTCTACGTACACTAACAATTTCTTGAGGTTTAATATCTAAAACAAATGCTCCATATAAACTTCCCTCAAGATCAGTTAACTTTTCATAAGTAACTTCTCCTTCGGGTAAGCGCTCTTCATGAATAGCTGCTACAGGTTCATCATAATCAACATATACCTCATTTAAAGGTTTTATAAATTCTAACTCTACAAAATTAGTAGCAGTAGGCTCATTACTCCAAGAATAATCCGTAGGAGAGGCAACTAAAATACATTTTTTATCAGCCCTTGGAGAACTATAAGAAGAAATATCATTTAAATCATTTGGAGTTACACCACGTTGTAAAAATTCTTCTTTCCATTCATCCATCCCAAATACACGAAAAAGGCGGATGGTTTTTACAGCTTTTCTCATACCTAAATTCCCAAACAATCCAGGTCCTTGCGGATGTGGCCCTGGAGTTGTATCATATTCCATTGGATTTGAATAATTTGGATCTACATTAATTATATTTCCTTGATCGTCTGGATAATTGTGGAAAGGAAAACGTCTCTTTGGTTTTTTAGGACCTTTTGGATATTCATCAGATTTTCCAGGCTCATAAAAATTTTCTTGCAGAGTTTCATATTCATCTGCTTTTTTTCGTATATTCAAACTACTAACTTTTAAATTACTTAATTCGTCAAGAAAAGAAGGATCAAAATCTTTTATAACAGCATCTGCCCAATAACCAGTAGTATGCATTTTATTGATCACCCAATCTATCGCTAACATTTGTTCTTGTGGAGAACTTGCATGCCTAAGCTTTCGTAAAATAGGAGCGTTCATACTTCTCTCTGCAGTGAAGGGAGTATCTTCAGCAAATGATTCAAAAGCATATAAAAACTTAGAGAAGACTTCTGCTAAGAGCTCTTCATCAAGAAGACCTTTCACTTCTTGTTTGTATAATCTTTTTAGTTCTTGCTTTGTTACTGATGGAGGTGGAAAGTAGTCTTTATCTGTTTTTTTTCTAAAACTCAAAGAAGCTATTTTTGGAATATAATTCAAAATAGATTGTTCTCTTTCTTCAGGAGAAGCAAAAAAAGTCCCCCTCATTTGATCTAAAATATATTTCTTGTAAAACTCGTAATGCGGATGTTCAGTAGAAATGCCATTCTCTGCTAAAATCTGAGAAACAGTTTCTGTATCTACAAAAAAATAATGAGGCTCACTTCCTAATTTTACCATTTATCTGTTCTCCTTTTTCTTCAATGAATATCTTGTTTCCTTTACAAACTTTTTTTTCACAATTTGTCCGTTATGAACTTCAATCAACATTTCACTATACGGAGAACTACACAAATCTTTTATAATATTCTTAATTTTCTTTACTTCCTCTTCATTTATATGTTGTAAAAGAGTGCATATAGTTGCAATTTCATCATTTTTCATCTTCACCTTCCTTTTCTTTATACAACTTAAACTTTTCAATTAAAGTAAATAGAGTTCCTTTAAAAACAATTTTAGGTCCTATGACTTCTCTAACTTTTATAATATTTGGATCCTTTTGAATTTTCTGTTCTTGTACTGCTAAATCATTCAAAGCAGATGATATGCTTGAAATATCTTTTATATTGTATTCAACAGTACTTAACTCTACTTCTTCAACTTTATGTTTTCCACTTGCTTTTACTTTGAGTTTAGAAACAAAAGAATCATCGTCCTTTTTCTTGTTTGCCCTAAGAGAACTCATAGTGCAAAGCTTAACAAAATCCTTTTCTTCTAAAGCATATACTTCAGGACCAGCAAACTTAGAAATACTAACACCACTTACTGATGGTTTATCTTCAGATGTTACAGCTGCAATTTTAGTCTTATTCATCATTGTAGCAGATATGTCTATTTTTTCCTTTTCAACTGGTTCTTCCCATCTTTTTTGCTCTTCTTCATCATAATTAATTTCTACCACCAATAAATTATCTGCATACTGAATCTGAAGAGACTTCAACGCAGATGTACGCACTCTCTTTCCATTAATAAAAACAAGAGGGCCTTTTGTTATAGCTTCTTCAAGTTTTGCAAATTCATCATCCATTGTCTCATTTTCTTCAAAGTCTTTACTAGCATCAGATGTTACTTCTTTTCTTTCCTCATCATAACCCTTTGACATATCATTCCTTGACATAACTTACCTCCTACTTCTTAAAGTTAAAGTTTTTATTTTACAGTACTTTTTACTTTCGAACAAAATTTTTCAATTAGAATCTAGGTATAAAAGTAGTCTCTAATAAAATGCACTCAGAAATCATAGCAAGAAAGAACTGGCGAATTCCGTCTTTAGAAATATCATATCCCCAAAATTTTCCGTTCTTAATTTCACAACCCTCGCACGTTCTCAAAGATATTTCTCCTTTTTGGTTTTCATACATAAATTGCACTAGCCTGTGTTCTTGAATACTTCTATATAAATCATCAAGAGCCATTTATAAACTCCTCTAATTTATTTACTACAATTTTCTCATTATTTAAAATATCATCTTGCCAAAATCTTAAAAGAACGAAATTATTAACTTTTGCGATTTTGTTATGTTTAAGATCTCTTTCTTTCATTTCTAATTGCATTTTATTTAATTTACTAAACTTCTTTGGATTTCCATGAAAATAATCTCCATCTACTTCTATAAGGATATTAGTATTTAATATATGAAAATCATAAAGATAATTATCTAATCTAAATTGGTGTTCAAAAGGAATATTAAGAAAATTTAAAATTTCTTTCATTTTAAGTTCAGGTTTAGTGTCTTTGAAAGGACCTTTTTTGTTTCGCATTCGGAGTAATGCTTTTTCCCTTAAATTCTTTTTTGATTTTTCAGAATGATAATGTTTTCCTTTATTACTATCTCTTATTTTTTGTTTAGTTTCTTCAGAGCGGGGTTTACCAAAATTAGGATTCTTTTTTCCTTTTTTTGATTTGCTTATATTTTTTCTTGTTTGTTCAGAACGTTTTATGCCTGTTAAAGAATTACTTAGATTTTTTACCCTCTCATCTGTTTCTTTTGTTAATCCTGTAATCCAAACACTGCGTCCTTTATGAGATATACTTAAATTTCTTTTATGTTCTTCAGATTTTGGTTTCCTTAATTTTTGTTTAAATTCTTCAGACATTTTTATATCCTTATTCCAAGCTTTTTGACCTTTATGAGAAATACTCATATTTCTTTTCCATTCTTTAGAAAAAGGAGGACGTTTTTTATTTTTATTCCAAGGAATGTGCCCTTTCACAAATATCATTTTACCAATTTCTCCTTTTATCAAATAAAGAATTTTTTCCTCTTAATCTATCTCTTATATTATCTTTCTTTTTTCCAATAGTCCAAAGTGATCTACCTTTTATAGGAGGATGAGATTGATCAAGTGAAATAGGCATCCCCTCTAAATTTTTATGTAATTCTCTAATAACTTTACTACTCATGTCTTTTCTCAAATTTAATCTATAAATCAAATTTGCTACCACTACTGCGAAGTCATCTGAAGTTACAGGACCACTAGTTGGTGCTGCATAATAAACAGTGCCCCCACTTATTAGTTTTTGTAAATATTTCAACTCAAGTTTTAATTTTCCTGGCCAATTCTCAACAGGACTTTCATCTATCCCATAACAAAAAACATTGCCTTGATTTAATTGTTCTAAAAAGGTTCCAAATATAAAACTCTTGTAGGAATTTGTAAAAGTTGTCTCAAATGCAGGTAATTTCATTTTTCTTAATTTATTTATACTATCGATGCTATTCCACTGGTCATAACAAATTTCCATAACTTGCTTACCCATAACACTTAAATTTGCAATTAAAGTTAAAAGAAAATCCATCACAACATCTGGATCAATTCTTTCTATAACAATTTTTCCATCTCCCATTTTCTTTATCGTAGGCTCAAATCCTTTCAAACCATCAATCCAATATCTTTCAGTCGGTCTATTTTCTCTATGTCCCCAAGCAATTGCATATGTATCGCTTTTTGATGCTGGATCTACTGTAATAACATAAAATTGTCCTGCTCTACCTTTTAATAAAATTGGCGCTCCTTCAACAACCATTTCATCAACTTTTTCTGGATTTAAAAATGAAGAAGCAGGTTCTCCGAAATGTGCTCCATACTCCATGGTGGCGCTGTTGGGATCTTTACGATAATCATCATCAAAATTCTCTCTTTTATATTTAGGATTTGCTTGCCATGTTGAAAGTTGCAACATTAAATATTTCGGGTTTGGAAGAACTCTTTCACTTTCATTTTGTTCTTTTCCTCCAGCTAAACAATACAATCCATAAAACTCTCCAATCTTTTCAACAGGACTACTAATTGTAATAATTAGCCCATCATCTCCAAAGTCTTTTACTGAAGGAGTCAAAGCAACCCACATTGCATGATCTGTTTGAGGTGATTCAACAACTTCTAAAGTCTTCTTTCTATATTTGGCTCTTCCAAAATGGGCAAATTCATCAAATATTAAAGTCGATATGGCTTTCCCTCTTTTAGTTGCGGCTGAAGTTGTAATAGATTCAATGCAAATAGAACCGCGTAAAATATTTTTCTTCATCATACCTTTTTTACGCGCTTCATTAAATTTTCGTATTTGAGAATTTAAAAACAAATCATAAGGAGAAAATAATCGTAATTCTGTTTCATTATCTTTATCAAAATCAATATATTTTTGAAAAAATTCAAGCTTCTTAATATTTTCTTTTATAAGATTAAAAGTTTCTTTAGCTTGTTCTCCATCAGAAGCACAATTAAGAATATGTATTGGGTGTCTTTCTCTTATCTTATAATATTTTTGTGGATTACCTTTACAAATAAGTTTATATGCTTCATATGCAGCTATCCAAGAAGTGATACTACTTTTAGAACCTCTCCTTCCAATCACAAGAATTAAGGTATCAATAACTTGATTTACATTTCTATTTTCTAAATCTAATTCAATACTCCATTCATCTTTTAAAATATCAATTAGTTCTTGTTCTTTTTCAGTAATGGGATATTTTTCCCATAATTTATACAATAATTTCAAAAGAAGACTTTGAAAAGGAAACGGTCTTTCTCCTAACCACTTGTGAGAAGTCACAAACGTCAAAGCATCTACAGGTTCAACGGGAGCAGTTAATGCGACTCTATCTTCATATTTTTTATTTACAATATCTTTAAAAGACATAATTATTTATTGAAATTATGGAAGTGGTTCAGACTCAAACTCCTCAAGAGCCTCCTTATACTTTTCCTTGAGATCTTCTATTTCTTTATTCTTTTTCTCAAGCTCCTTCTCAAGTTCCTTTACTCTCTTTTCTAAATCTTGTGATGTTTTTCTAACTCGATTTTTTCCTTGTGGTCTAATTAAAGACATTTTTTACCTCCTTAATTATTTATCCTATTATTTATTATCCTCTTCTTCTTCAT
Organism: Candidatus Cloacimonadota bacterium; assembly: GCA_023129415.1. Lineage (GTDB taxonomy): Bacteria > Cloacimonadota > Cloacimonadia > JGIOTU-2 > JGIOTU-2 > JAGMCF01. Next base: position 5,265 of record JAGMCF010000133.1, on the reverse strand, counting down.
CTATAACTTTTGCATCTACAACAATAGCTTTAGTATCTAACAAAGGAGAAATTCTACCTTCAAGTCTTTCTATAAAACGTTCTTTTATTCTTTCCCTTATAAGAGGGTCATCAATTTCTTCAACTAATACATCTACAAAATCTCCAATAAACTCTTTTATTCCTTCTTTAAAATTTTGAACAAAAGCTACATTAACATTTATTTGAGGAGGTCCTTGAGTTTCTATCTTCACATGGTTCAACAAATCTTTCGTAAGACCTTTCATAATTTCATCAATTGCAGTTGTTAGTTCTTTTAACTCTTTATTATAAAAAAGCGTTTTTTCATTTTTTGGTTTACCTTCCAAGTTTTTTTTCGCAGCTAAAAGTTCCCACAAATTTCGAAGGCGCGCATCATATAATAAATTAATTGTTTTAAATTTATTTAAAGCTTCATCATATTTTTGTTGATATAATTGAACAACAGCAGGACTAAAATCGACTAAACTTAATTCGCGTTTATTTGCATCAATCTTAGCTACTGCTTTAGGATCACAATGTTTCCTATGGCTGTTTATATTCACAGGATTAAACTTCGGAATTTTATCTCCCCACTTTTCTATAATTTCTCTATATGGCATCCCGTTTAAAAGGGCCGCAGTAATCTCATCTCTATACAAAGATTGACATATTTTACATTTTTTAGAGACGCGTAAAAGCCCTGGAGTTTCTTTTGGCTTATTGCCAGATCCAGTATGGCGCGCTACTTTTTTTTCTTCTTCCATTAGAACTTTACCTTTTCTTTTTTTCTTTTCAAGTAACCACACTTTGGACACTCATAAAGAGATAGTTTTATACCCTCATTTAAAGAACCAACGATAACACCATTTTTACACTGCTTCATTTCAGTACCACACTTTTTACATTTCATTTTTACCTCACAATCTATTACAAATTTACCTCTTATAACGCGAGTTCTAATTGCTCTCCTTCAGAAATAATCCCTGAGAGTTCTTTAATATAAGACCACAAGCCTGATCCTAATTCTGCTATTGCATTGAATACATTTGCTTCTTTATTAATACTTCCTTCCCGCTTTGGAAATACAGTTAAAACTCTTTGTTTAATTTCTTCATTTAGCGATTGGGCACCATTTTCTGCTTTTTCTAAATATTTCTTTGCTTCATCTCCAAATTTTTCTAAAAGTTTCTCAACCCTCCATTTATCACTCGGTTTGAATTTTTTGGTTTTCATAGAGGTATCTAACCATGCAAAAAACTCTCCTAAATTAACTAATTTTTTTTCCCCTTCATTTAACAGGGCGGCTAACTTCTCAATTGCTTGACTCATGTCTTCAGCCTCCTTTACTGAACCATGTTCTTCTTGTACCTTCCTAATTTCTTCTTCTACTTTTTGTCGAGCAGAATTTACAATTGCTTTTACTTCATCTAATCGCTGTTTATGATCTCTTACTTCATGAAAAACCTTTTGCATTTCTGGAGTCGCTACAACAGCTTCTTCTACTTCTAACTCTGGCTTGTGTGGTTTTGTTTTCAACTCCTTTAAAGTTGTTTTAGGTTTTTCCTCCTCAACTTCTTCTTCTTGCGCTGTTTTCTTCTTCCTTGAATCATATACCTTCAAATAATGTTCTGTATTTTTAACAGCTGGTAAAACAATTTCTTCCAAATCTTCTACATGATCCGCTTCATCTTCAGCCAATTCTTCTAAAACTTTTTTTGCTTTTTCACCTTCCACTTCCTTTGCTTGTTCTTTATAATGTTTTTCTCCCTCTTCTTCCTCCTTAATATCCTTTTTTACATCTTCTTCAGTAAGATCTGCTTTTCGTATTTCTCGAACTATTGCGTTGGTTGATTTGCTTTTTATTGTTTCCTTTTTATCCATTGTTTTTGATCCTATAATTAATTTTCCTTGATCCGTTTTTGCCATCCACATATCAATTACTCTTTCAACATCATTAGATAACTCTGGATCTGCTTCTTCATCAATATATTCCATGAGTTTTTTCATCCTTAAACTATTTTCTGGAAAAGTAGTCCCCCAAAGTCTCTGAAGAAGAACATTCAATTCAGATGGAGTTACCAATTGAGCTATTTTCTTCTTTCTCTTAGCATGAACGACAGGATAATGTTGGCCTTTCTGTTTCTTATCAAGAATATCTTCTAACTCTTTTCTAGTCATACGAGAAACTTCTGACATTACTTTAGTCAAATCAAAATCAAGAGGAAGCTGTCCTGCTCTTGCATAATCCTGAACCAATGTTCTCAAACGCGAAAGTTCAATTACTTTTCCTGTATCATCTGTTTGATGATAACCAGTAGGTTCAGCTGTTTTCTTTCTTGTTGAAGCAACTTTTGCAATAACTTCATCATAATCTTCTTTCCTAAAATCAAATCCAGGATGTTTTTCCTCAATAACCTTTTCAGTTTCTTCGAATGATTTTCCTTCTTTAACTGCTTCCATCAAAGTATTATAAACAAATGGAGAAATACCTTCTGCAGGAGAAGCATTCTTTATTGAAGCTGTTTCAATTCTCCCTTTTTCTAAAAGAAGTTCTTCAAGTATAGAAAGTTCATTATATTCTAACTCATATCCACGATAATTAGCCCAATTATCAATACCCTCTAAAAGTGGATCCCCATAAGCACTTATAAAAGAATCTACTCCACCTTTTTCATTTACATCTGCTTCAAGTTCTCCTTTAATCCTATCAAACAATACTTCCTCTTGAGCTGTCTTCACAGGCTTCACATTAGAACTTCCTCTAAACATTTTTTGAACTGCTCTTTCTTCTTCAGAAAGAATTCCTTGATCAGATTTTTCATAAGGAACGCCAAAGTCTGGATCTACATCTGTTTGTTTTGCAACACTATAATCAGGATCTGGATCAGTAAAAGGAACTAAAGTTTTTTCATCCCTCAAACTTCTTTTCACAAGTTTATTAATTCTATCTGCAAGTGTTGGAGCAGAAATCTCAGCTGGCATAGCTCCTGCCTCAAATTGAATATTCAAATCAGAATTAGGAACCGGAGCGGTTTGTACTCCTGCTTCATCAGTTAATATAGCAGCATCTCCAGTGATAGAATCAACAGTATATGTTTTTCCTTGATATTCTGCAGTTTGTCCAGGCGCTGGAGTTCCAGCAGCTTTCTTTTTTGTTGCTTCTTTTCTAAATAATCTAACAGTATTATCGTAAAAAGCACCTTCGTGCCCGTCTGGGAATCTTACCATATATTTGTTTTCAACACCAGTCCAATCTACATCGAAGACCTTCCCCGTTTTCCCATAATCAACATGATCTTCTTCAACTACTTCTACTACATCTCCTCTATCAATAGAAACAGCTTTCTTTTTTCTTGAAGCAACAATTTCTCTAAACCTTACTGGATCTCTATCTCTATAATGAAGTTCTGGAACTACAGGTTTAGGATCTACAGGGACAAACACTTTACCTGATAGAAAACTGGCTACTGCTTCCCTAGTAAATGGAATTTCTTTACCATCTAAAGTCATAAAATATTTGGGAAGTACAACTTTACCAGCTGGAGTAATTCCAGCAGCCGCTATAACTCGAAATCTTAAATCATAATCATCTACTGCCTCAATAGTATACTCTGCCGCCCGCATATTTGAACTAACTTTTCCTCGAATACCTCTCTGAAATTTTAGCTGAGGATTAAACATCCCTGTTTTCTCTGCAAATTTTCCAAGCTCGTGCGCAATTTTTTCAAGTAGAGCTCGATCGATCCAGGTTTGAGGGGCGTAACCCGGCGTAATACCTTGGTTCGAGTAAACAGCAGTCAAATTAGCATTACGATTTACTTTTGAATTTTGTTTTGTACCTACTTTTAGTAATTTATCAGCAACAAGAGAAACCCCACATTTAGGACAAGAAATGTAAGAATCTCCTTTCCTTGCTGATTCCACAATTTGTTTTCGTAAACTTCCTGCAGAAAAAGAACTTTTACATCCAGGGCACATATACGAAAAAACAACTTCTTTCATTTGCGATTTGGAATGTTTCTCAATTAGAGTTTTTGTCTTTTCTGCTAGTTTTTTCTTCGCGGGTTTTTTGATTTTCTCTTTGTTGAACCATTTTCGTGATACTTTTTTCTGTTTTTTTGGTTTTTGTGGTATTAACATTGAAACCTCCTAAATTTATATTAAATTATATTTTTCAAAATTTTATTTCTTACTTCTTCCGCATTATTTAAAATATCATTTTGCCAAAATCTTAAAAGAATAAAATTGTTTTCTTTTGCCAATTTCTTATTTCTAATATCCCTTTGTCTTTGATATAATTGCATTTTATTTAATCTTTTAAACTTTTCTGGATTACTATGAAAATAATCACCGTCTACTTCTATTAAGATATTAGTGTTTAAAATATGAAAATCATAAAGATGATTTCCTAAACGAAACTGATGTTCGAAAGGAATACCAAGAGAATTTAAAATTTCTTTCATTTTAAGTTCTGGCTTAGTATTTGTGAAAGGACCAGGATTGTTTTGAATTCTAATTAATGCTGATTTACTCAAAAAAGCTCTTTTATTATTTTTACTTATTTTCCTTCTTGTTTCTTTAGAAAGTTTTTGATTCTTATGAGATTCAGACAATTTTTGTTTATGTTCTTCAGAAAATTTTCTACCTTTGTGCGCTTTGCTCATTTTTTCTTTTGATTTTTTAGAGTGATATCTTCCCTTACTTGCCTTACCTATCCTTCTTTTTGTTTCTTCAGAATGACATTTACCTTTACAAGAATTACTTATTTTCTTTTTATGTTCTTTTGAAAGTTTTATTCCCTTTTTAAGGCTATGTTTACCTTTATGAGACTCGCTTAGATTTCTCAAATGATATCCTTGTCTTTCAAGAACATTACCAACAGTAGAAGGATTACAGCCCCATTTTTTAGATAAAACAATAGTACCTAATTTATTTTTATTATATTGTTCACAAATCTCTTTTTCTTGAATATTTGTAAATTTTCTTTTCATAAATTTTTCCTTAAAAATTTACAGGAACCTCATCTAAATCTTCCTCTGGTTCTTCTTCCTCTCTAGGTTTTTCTAGCGGTGCTTCAGCACCAACGGGTTTTTCAACTTCCTTTTCTTTCTCTCCTTCAAAATCTATCTTTACAGCTTTGTCTTCAGGGGAAATCCGTATTACAATTTCTTCTTCTATTTCCTCAATTTCTTCTGTTTGTTCTGGAAGTTGTGGAGTTTTTGTTTCCTGAACCTGCCATCTCATTGGTTCTAACTGGTCTGCAGAG
>JAGMCF010000132.1 GCA_023129415.1 Candidatus Cloacimonadota bacterium | reverse complement strand
ATATAGGCTGGAACTTCATATCCAGAAATTGTCTTTGTCTCCTTATCTATATTGATAATCACATGTCCTATACAAGAACCATACGCCCATGTTTGAAAGAGCAATGTATGATTGTTGGGTTCCTCCCAGGGGTTTTTATAACCAACATGAATATGACCACAAAAGAGTAAATCAATTCCTTTTACCTTATAAGCAAGATGTATTGCGTTATCGGGCCAATACCTTTGGGGATTATTGATATATCCTCCTACGATATCTTTCTGATAAGCAGACTTAACATCATAAGGAATTCCAAGATGTGCCAAAACCAGGACTAAATCTGCACCTTTATTTTTTACTTCTTTGATATATTTTTCAAGAGTAGGAGCAACTGGTAAGAATTTCAATCCCTTAATATGTTCAGGAAAGCTCATCATTGGTGTCTCTTCTGTGCACAAGCCAATGATGGCAATTTTTACTCCTTGAATATTTTTTATGATGTATGGGATAGCTTCGGGAATAATTTTTCCTGTTTTCTCAAAAACAATATTCGCACATACGATTGGAAATTTTGCCAGTGATAAGGTTTTTTTCAGTCGTTCATATCCAGCGTCGAACTCGTGGTTGCCGATTGTCATTGCATCGTATTTTACCATATTCATATATTTTATAACTGCTTCGCCATTAGTCATTGTGCCAATTGGATGACCCTGGAAGAAATCGCCAGCGTCAATCAGTAGAACAGGTTCGTCTTTTTCTGAAGCTTGTTTTCTTACATATTTGATATATGAAGCAGCAGAAGCACCACCACCAAGTGGAGGTGGAAATTCTGGATTTATAAAGGTTGCTGGCACTGCATCAATTCCACCGTGAATGTCGTTTGTGAATAGGATGTTTAATCTTATTTCATCACAGCAGAGTGATGAGAAAGTAAAAATAATAATTAATAAAATGTATAATTTTTTCATATATGACCTTTATATATTTTTAATTACTTTTTGCATAATAATTAAATACTTATCATGCCAAAGGCAGATCCTTCGGAAAACCTCGGAGATAGAAATTATATTTTTTTGCTCTATATTCCCATATTTTTGTATTAGATGTCTGATTGTGTCTTGTAACACATACGATATCAACAGGAGTAAAATATTTTTTTAAAACATAATAAATTTTGAAACCTATAGAAAAATTCCTCAGTTCTATTCCTTAGAATAATGATCAATCCTTTCTTTAATCCAATCCCAATCAGTTTTACCCTGAGATAAATTGTGGAAAAAACTTTGGTAGTTGTCCCTCAACCACTCATAGTAATCATCTTCCACATACAAGCAGAATGTTTCTACAAGGTCTGATTTTTTAATCTCTTTGGGAACTTTCATTCCCCTTTCATTGAAATTTTCCTCCAAAAATTCTTTAACTACTTCTCTATCAAGCATTTTCACTCCCCTCCTTTAGTTTGCTAAATATCTCATCATAAACTTCTTGTGGAACTTTTGGAATTCCATAACGACCCAAAAAACTTGAATATTGATGTTGAAAATGGGTAATAAAAGGGGGAAGTAACCTACATATTTTCTTGCTTTTCATCTCAGAATATTTTTTAATTTCAAAATTCTTAAACTTAAACCATATAAAGTTTTTCCCATCTAAAAAAGGCAATATATGACAAATCGGTTTAGGAATTAATCCGTATTTTTTGTTATAAAATTCTTTCTCAACCTTGGCATCACTTATTTTAGTGCCTACGATTAAATAAATATCAATATCCTCAATATTTTCTCGTTTTGTAGTATCACATTCGGGTCGAATATTTATGTAGTATTTTCGTCCATCTTTATATATATCACCTGGCTTTATATCATCTATATTTTCTGTCAAATACATAATTTTGCTATAAAGTGATTTGATTTCGTCAATATTTGAATCTCTTATGGCTCTTTTTAATACTTTATCATCAATATTATTTAAATTCGTTTTTGCTCTAACTACCCTAAATAGAATGTCATTCAAACCACTAATAGGATTTTCTCCATCTTCTTCAAAAGATTTGTAAAATACATTGGGCCAGTTTGAATTTTTCTCATATAATGACCAAAAGATTTCATTGCTGTTCTTAAGAAATTGGTTTAACCAAATTTTTGAAAGATATATATGTGTATTTTCGACTATCCATTTGGTGACATCATCAAATAGATTTTTAAGAATCTCTTGTTTATTCCTTATAAATATGAAATTTTTCCCGTTATCGGAATATAACAAGTTATTTTCCTTTAATGGTTTTTCAATTTCTTCTTCTATTCCCTCTGTACTTATATTTGTAAAAATAAAAACAGGAGAAAAACATACAGATTTTAATTTATTTATAAAAACTATCTTTTTTTTAATTAAATGCTCTTTTAATTCATCGCCAATACTAACACCAAGGGGAGCCTCGCTGGGATCCAATCGCCAGTCTAATATGATAAAATTTAAAAAGCCAATATTACCTATTTCCCTATCTGCTTTGCTGATGTTGGTGTATTTCAATATAGGTAAGCCCTTATCTTCAATTTTTGATATTATATCATTAATATTCTTATCTTTTCCAATTTCATTATCAATGACAACAACCGGCCCTTTATTCAACTCCACAAAATCAACAGACAATCTAATCCTCCTCACTTTCCCCAAAATTTATTAAGAAGTTTGCACCAGGAAGAATTTTATCTTTGTTTTTTACAATATACTCAATCTCATAATCATACCGTTCCAACAATTGTCTCGCTATGTATAATCCCAACCCTCTTCCTTTTAAGCCTTTTGTAGTAAAGAATGCATCAAAGATGTAATTCATATCCTTGCTCGCAATTCCTGGTCCGTTATCAGAAAAAATTACTTGACATTTTACCCCATCTATTTCTATCTTTATTTCTGGACTCTTCGTCCTTTTAGATTTGAGCCAATAGACAGAATTATCCATTAAGTTAATAAACAACTGCAATAAAATCGCTTCAGGACACTTTATTATCAGTGGCGGATCTTTCTCAACGATATTGGCTTCTATGGGTAACTCTTCAATAGGTACGCTGTAGTAAAACTGGACTTTTTCGATTATTTCTTTTATTCTGTAAGGCTTGCTTCTTCTCCTTGAAGATCTAAATAAAGGTTGAATCCCATGCAATTGGTCACCAATAAAACTAAACTGACCGTATAATTTATCAAGGTTATCTTTCAATTTTTCACGATTTAAACTTTCGGAGTCTGCCATATTTATCAAGAAATTCAATGTCTCCCTTGAGCGACCCATCATCATCATAAGATCATGAGATGCCATATCTACTGCGATTCCCACACCAGCAAGATCTTCGACAATTTCAACCCTATCTTCAAATAATTTTCTTTCCTCTTCATACTCTTTTTCAAGTATATTTTTAACCTTTAACCCCTTTGAATCCTCTCTAGTTTTTAGATGGTCCTCTAATAGAGTAAAATTCTTTTTAACATTTGAGTAAGTGAGAAGTAAACTACTCTTCAGAGGTTCTCTTTTTTTGCTTTTCTTCTTTTTCACCTTATCAAATTCTTTTTTAATATAACCCAACAATCCCCAAATAAGCGTTCTAAAATCCTCGTAAGCATTTCCTATTTCAAGTAAACCTTCCCTATTTGTTTTGTCTTTCAAGTCGGGATTATATCTAACCGAGATTGTAATATATCCTATCGTTTGATCATTGCTTAAATAATCTCCTGCTCTTTTTGTCCCACGAAATATATCGAGTTTCAACCAGTCATCATCTGGATCTCCATAAGGATATATTCTCACATTATCTCTATATAAATAGACCCTATTAGATGCTATAGTATATCTTGATTTATGGATATGGGGTTGAACCGACATCTCTCCTCTTCTCATATCATAAACATAAAATTTGAAATTAAACGGTCCACACTCTGGTCCTCTCTCTCTTTCATAATTCTTATTATAGAACCTTTCTTTAATAAAACTATCCTCGGTAAGGCTCAATACATCTAATTTACCTTCATCATTATCTAATTTATAACTGCAAAACCCATCCTTATCAACTTCTCCCTCGATTTTTAATAGTGCCATATCCAGAATATCCTCTAAACTAATGAATTCTGTAACCTCAATATCCTCACCTGAATAAGTAGTACTAATCATAAAGTCAGTTTCCCTAAATGGAGACACTAATTTTTTACATCGATCCTTTAATTTCATAACATCTTCTTTTTTCCAATTATGTTTTAAATTCGTAATTCTGATAAGAGTCCCATGCTGTTCTCTTTTAAGAATCTCACCACGGATATCTATCTCTTTATCAACTATTCTTTTGGGTTCATCATTTATTTCGTAGTAACTACTTATCTCATCAATATAAATAGGTTCCTCTGATTTTTTCCTATCTACCTGTTCTAGCAATTCATTATCATATGCTGACAGATCACTCTTGAGATAAATCTCATTTGATTGTTTGTTTCTTTCTTTTGTAAAAATCTCTACAGTATAACCAAGCTTATATACAGCATATCTACCAATACCTTTTTCTCCTTGTATTATTCTACCTTTCTTAGTAATATCTTTTCCCCTTTTTCTTTTGTAATATTTGTTGGGAGATGCCGGATTCATCCAGGAATCTTTTATTGTTGTAAAAGACATACCATCCCCGTCGTCCTCTATCTCAATAAATGGTTTTTCATTTTCTTTCAAATCTTTTTTTCCAAAATTTTTAAAGTTCTCAAACCTAATCTGAACCCAATTAGCATCAGCATCATAACTATTTTTTACTAACTCCATCAACGCAATTAGTTTGTTTCTAATTAGTTGTTCGCTTAACATAGTTAACAGTCTTGCGTAGGGTCTTGGACTTAGATTTCCTTTATCAACTATCATTTTTTACACCTTTTTGAATACTAAGATATACTCCTCGGTATAAACATTAAAGGAATTACCATTAGGAATTTTTGTAAATTGTCCGTTGAGTAAGTCTCTCTTTTGTGGAAGTATCTTAGATGGTATATCCCTCTTTATTATCTTATCTAATTTAAAATTTGAATATTGCAAACTTTCTGCAAAAACTTCAGCATTCAAAATATCGACACCTTTCAGTCGTGTATCACCTATTACATAGCAGCACCTACCACCATGATTTAAAACTCGGTAACTCTCGTCAAAAACTTCCTGCATATCAATAAAAAACGCTTCAATT
>JAGMCF010000131.1 GCA_023129415.1 Candidatus Cloacimonadota bacterium | reverse complement strand
TAGAATATAATAAAATGAGCCTGCGATCCAGCAAGCTCCAATCTTAAAATTTACCTGTTAAAACAAACTTTAATTTTGTTAATGTCTTTGTATGACTTATCCCTTTTCGTGTGTTCTGCACGCTCTATTTAAGTCTGGTGAAGTAAATTTTGGGGTAACACCGTCCACCTTTAGGGGGATAGGTGTTTATTTAATAATATAACCCACTCATAACTTTTGTAAAAATTCTTTATTTCGTAATATGAAGAATCTTGTTGAATAAAGACAAATTTAATCAAACAGTTGTATATTGGCCAAGCAACTGATGAACGGCTTATATGGTTATGCTTTTTTATTTATTTTAATTTATTTGTTTTTTTCTTTTTTCTGTTTCCGTTTTTCTTTTTGGGTTAGTTTGGCCTTTTTTTGATCTTCTCGTTTTCTTTTATCTTTTTTTCCTTTGTCGCCCATGTCAAATTCTCCTTACACAAAAATAATTATATTCGATACATCTTGTGTTTTTAACAATTTATTTTTTCATAATATCTTCTTAAAAGCATAACGTCGCGTTTCAGTGGTTGTGAGCCAAGAGCTAATTTACGATTACACGATTTTAAACCAGACTCTCCGAATTAGAAATTAGTGGTGCGCTTTAACAATCCACTGCAAACGCTTTGTTATGTGTTCTTATTCTATTACATACATTTATCCATCCAATATTTCCATATAATAACCATTGCCATTGTATCCAATTCACAGTACTGTAGAAGAAGTTTTTTAAGTTGTTCTTTACGTTCGCTATTATCTGAAAGTGAACCAAACATTAATTCGTGATATGCACGCATTGCATCTATCCCCAATTTAATTACTTCATCAGTTCCTAAAACACCTTGAACAGGTGGAAGTGTATCATAGGGATTTAAATTATCTATGGAATCAGGTGCATACTTTTTAAACCAAGGAATTGAATGCAAATACGAATTATTCTTCCAGATTGCTGGTAAAACACTTTTAATAGAAGTTTTACCTTTCATATCAGGATGGAAATAACAATTTAAAGTTATTTTAATCATGTCTATGAATCTTCCTTCACGATCTTTATCTGATGTAATATTAATTAGCCATTCTTTCAAGGTGTTGTTTGAATATTCAAATATATCCATCTGCCCTAAAATATCTCTAAGTATAGTATTCTCAAATGACGACCACATTAAAGGAGTCCCTGTATTACCAATTTGATTCATTAAGGATTCTGCAAAAAGAAAATTGGGAAATACATTATCCCAATTCAACCACTCGGAATGGACAGGTTTACTTTCAGGACTATTAACTGTATGACAACTCCATTGAAATGCAACAAGCTCATATGGCCTCATACCTTTGTGATGAGGAATTGCACCTTTGTAAGTTTCAAAGTCAATAAAGTGTAAAGGATATTTTAAGCCGTTTAATATAGTAGATAACTCACTACTTATCCATTCAGAATTAGATTTTGTATTTTGAAATTGTATGAGTTGCCTTCGACCTCTTGAACCAAGTTCACCTTTTCGGTTTCTAAATCGGTCAGTATCAATATCCCAAAATGAGACTTTCCTTTGAGAAATCAATTCGTTGAAATACCAACCTGATTTATAATGGCCAATTAAACCACCACAATATAAATCAAAAATATTTGGTTCAAGAGAAGCTAACTCTTGCCAGCATTCACGAAAACCATTTTTTTCTTTTTCTGCACCAAGATTGAATTCACAGTTTTTACAATTTTTACTGATTGAATAATGTTCAGGTTTGATTCCATTATTTAATATATCGATAAAGATGTCTGAACGCTGTTGTATTTCATTCATCATGTTTTCAATTTCTTCGTCCACTGGTACTAGGGTTAATAAACAATCTTTTTGCATGTTGTCAATATATTCATTCCTATTAGGTTCATTCTCAAACTTAAATTCTATAAGTGGCTTTTTGAATTTAACAATACCCTGAGCTGGCAATTCTTCTATTTCAAATTTTTCATCAATCATCTTATTTACTTTGAACCAACCTGCCAATCCTTCAATTGTCGTCCTCTTTGATTTGTCTGGTAACAATAAATAAGAATGAATTTCATAATTAGGATACGCTTCTTTTAAAACCATAGTCTGAAATGCTACATCTTCAATGTATTCTTTAAGTTTTCTTTTTGCGTTATAATTATCATCCTCACTGTCATGGGATTTTGATTTCACTTCAATTAAATTTAACATTTTATCTTTTTTTTCTAAAATATCTATCCTAATAATTTTCTCATTTGATAAAATTGTTGCCTCGAACAAAGTGATATTTTGGGTTTGATCAATCAGTCTCCTTGTTTCCTCAATTGCACCTCTGATTGTGTCAAATTTTATTTCTATTCCATCGGGATATGTTAGTTGAGCATACTTTGCAACTATGTATCCTCCTTGTGCAAGCATTTCCATATATTCATTTTCATCATTTAGGGTATCATATGATAATTTTTTATAGATCAATTTTTTACTACAGGATGTAGCAATCTTAAAATCTGATTTAGATAATAATGACATTATTATTATCCTTTATTGAACACATAACCTAAGTTTATCTTCCATAATAAAATTTCTAACACGGCTTTTTCTAACCGTATAAACAACCTTTATATATTATTGTCATATTTATTTAACTGCCAATTTTTCTTTACAATTAGGTACTTAATTAGAAATTAATGGTATGGCATATTATACGGCTCCTAATAGGCATATAATATGGAAATTAAAATTCATCTGCTGGGCTTCTTATTCCTTTTCTACCTTAGTAAAATTAATTAATTTAACTTTTCAAACAACCTCGCTATTGGTTAAGGCTAAAACTCTAAATTAACATACAGTTGATTTTTTACCGCTTTACAGGGGTTCCCTTTATACAGCCGAAAGATGCCTTCTCTCAGATCAAAAAACGCAGTGCCAAGGGTCATGCCTCGAATGTCGCCTTGGGGATGTCTCCAGGGCGAATAAGGTGCGTTTTGATGTGAGGACAGAATCTCTAATAAATCCTCCGGTTTCGTTTGGTGGAGATCTAAAGTTTTTAACTTCTCTTCAATGACTTCATATCTGGATATAGATGATGTGTTTTTATACTCATTATCTTCGTATTTGTAATTCTGTGTACGCTTAAAGATAAGGTGGTTAGTATGAAAATAAAGCCCTTTTGGCTCTTTGACCTGTGTCGAATCAGGTGTAGTTTCAATTGAAAAATACGACTGATCAACCATGCTACCGATGTGATGATGATATGGATATGCCCTCGGTTGCATTATTGCAATTTCAACAGCTTCTTTGGCATTCTTAGCTTCTAAAATTGCCCTGCCGATCACATACCTTGGAATACCGATTTCGCTCCTTGTGCTGCCAATATAATTTGTGGTTTGAATAACGCCCTTGATATTCAACGAGGGGCCATTGCCGGTAATTATTCCCGGATAAACCTGTGAGATAAAACTTACCCCAGAGGGTGGTAAAACCTTTACCACAAACATCAAACCATCATAAGCAGCATGACCATCCTCATTATGAAAAAGCCAAACTTTACCATTATCTTGGTAAAATATACTGGAACAACCAGGAGTGTTGTAATCGTGAGCCAAAAGCTCTGATTTGATGCACATGACCCAAAGGTGATTAAAGTCAACACCAGCCCCGTCTGCCATTCCTTTGACTTCTTTTAGAATGTGAGGAAAATGTTTTTGAGTCAATCGTAATAATTCTTTAGAAAAATGCCTGCCCTTATTGTTATTCAAAATGTTTATCAATTTCGAGTGCCAACCGCTTCTTCGCTGAATAATCTGTCGAATATTGGCACCAAAAACCTTTCCAATTTGATAACCAATCTGTTCATAGGAGCCCCTGACCTCAAGCAGATCAAAGCTCTTCTGTGTAGATTCACAGAACTTTGCTTGTACCTTTTCAGAGGTCGAGAAAATGTGCTTTAAATAAAAAGAAGCTAGAAGGGATGTTTTTAACAATGTTCTTCTTTTCAACTTTTATTCATTTATTATTGCTAACGATTTCTATGATTGCACCAAAATAATATTTATAATATTTTTGCAATGAAAAATTATGAAAACATCTTGTCAAGAAATGAATAAGATTACTCATTCTTAAGTGAAAAAACTAAAGGGGGTTTGAGATGAGATATCATCAGGGGTTATCCGAAGGATCTACCTTTGGCATGATATGTCAGCTAAGCAACATATGAACTGCTTATATGGTTATGTGATGTTATTTTGCTTACTTATTTGTCATAAGGTTTTAGTTTATTTAGATTCACCTCCCTAATTAGTGCCCTAGCAAGAATTAGAGTGGGATCAATTATTATGGTTTTTCCTATTTTATTATCAGTAATAGCGATAGTTATCTCTGTGCAACCCAAAACTATTGCTTCAGCTCCTTCCTTTTGTAAATAATTTATGCCTTCTATTAACTTCCTTTTTGCAATTTGTGTTACAGGATTTGATTGAGCTTTAATTCCATATATCGGATCATATATAGCAGTATGTATAATGTCTTGTAAAACATCGTTCGGTAAAATCACATTCATACCTTTTTGTCCAAGAATAATAGGATATACCTTTGTCTTATATGTCCCGGTTGTAGATAATACCCCGACATTTCTGATCTGAGGATGATTTTCTTGAATAAATCTTGCAACTTCGTTAATCATGTGGACGAGTTTAATGCTGCTGTCTGCTTTCTTCAGATTTTCAACTATAACATCAAAGATTTGAGGAGTATGCGCTGTATTACATGGGATTCCCACAACACTAGCTCCCATTTCTTCTAATTTTTCAATAATTTTCAATATAGCATAAGCTGGATTGATACTTGTTTGTCCTAAAAGAAATAATGTTCTGTCTTCTATTTCTTGTGGAATAGATAAAAGAGCTATTGGCAAATGTTCTTGATCCCTCTTTGCTTCCGTTTGTTCAAAGATTTTTCTGGTTAAGTCAATACCTGCATAGGGGCCAACTCCACCCACAATGCCTACTATTTTTTTGTTATTCATGGATATCACAAATTACAGGCAAAACAATTTCATATAACTTTATAGGAGTGTATCCGTAGTTGAGACATACTTTTCTACAACTCAAATTTACACTTTTTTAAAATTCTCCCTTCAGAATTTACAGTCTTAGATATAACCTACTCACCAACTATCTTCACTAATACCCTCTTTCTTCTTTTACCATCAAATTCACCATAAAAAATCTGTTCCCAGGGACCAAAATCCAATTTCCCTTCTGTCACAGATATTACAACTTCTCTACCCATAATAGTCCGTTTTAAATGAGCATCTGCATTATCTTCAAATCCATCATTGTGTCTATATTGTGAATAAGGCTTTTCTGGTGCTAATTTTTCAAGCCAATTTTCAAAATCTTTATGCAATCCAGATTCATCATCATTGATGAAAACACTTGCAGTGATATGCATTGCATTTACAAGACAAAGACCCTCTTTAATTTTGCTTTCTTTTAATATTTCTTCAACCTTTGGTGTAATGTTAATAAGCTGTCGTCTGGTTGGTGTCTCGAACCATAATTCTTTCCGATATGATTTCATGTGTTCTCCTGAATTTGGTGATTCGCTGTCTTAATATATCTAATCTTCAAGTTCATTATTTGTATTTTTATATAAATCCCTATATTCAATCAACTCTCTATCTTGATTATGAAGTTGTCCACAAATTGGACATTCATAAACAGTAATTCCGTTAATTTTTCTTTCTATTAGTATTGTTGTGCAGATTTGGCAGGATAAATGTCTTTTCATTTCTTGTACCCTAAATTAATGGATATTTATACACTTTTACTCACTCATCCAAAATTCTGGGTCTACAATCTTCACTTCCTCATAAGTTAGTTCGTATAATTTATAAACCATTACATCTATTTGGTTTTCTAAATCTGTTGTGTCTTGCTCGAAAAATCGATAGGGATTCTGATAATGACACTTCACTTTTTTAAGCTATTATGCTATTTTCACTATCATAATTTCTTTATCCGACTGAAATTTATCGTAACAGAATATTTGCATAAGTTACAATGAAAAGACCAAGTAATAACCAACCAAGTGCACCTTCAATCATTACCAAAAAGCGACCTCTATCTTTTTTGTGATACCAATCTACAAGACCAATATTAGTAAAACTTTTAAAACTAAAGTATAGATAACTTACATATTTCATATTATTTAAACTTTTCAATTTTTTTAAAAAACTTTTTATACAAAATTTAATTATTACAAAAATACTTAAAACTATTATAAAGAGTAACATACCTAAAAAATTATTTTTAAAAGCTAAAATTATTAATACTGTAACCAAAGAAAAAATAACACATTTTGACCACTTTTTTAATTTCTTAATGGTTATATCGCGTAACCAATAAATAAATGAGAAATATAAAACAACTACGAAACTAACAATAATTAATTTAAAAGGGTTTGTGCCAGCATCACATGAAAAATAGTTTATAAAATTAAAAATGTAATAGGGTAAAGATGTAATCTTTTGCCCAAAATTTTTATTATAAAAAAATTCTTTTAACTCTATAGTTTTCCACTCATAATAACAACCATCATAACTTGGCCAATCTCCTTGTGCTTTAAAATTATCCATAAGTATAGAATATAGCCTGTGTTTATCTTTTAAATAATTTCTATTTATCTTTGTTATATTTTGTGAATTTATGGGGTAAGATTTTCCTCTATTAGAAAAAACGTTTTGTTCAAATTTTGAATTTATTGTATCAAGAAAAGCAATATGGTTAATTTTATCAGCTTGTAATGGATCCCAAACAATTGCTAATTTACCAGTTGAAAAATGAAAATCTTGAAGATAAATTTTAGCAGAATCATCAATTTCAATATTATTAAAACCTACAAATTTTTCAGCATTAGAGTTAGTAAAAAAAAAGCTAGATTTATTTTTAAATACTGATCTATTGAACATAACAATATTATTAAAATTACAATTTTTGAATAATATAATTTGTCTAAATATAATTGAAGTAAAATCTGCATAGTCATTGAATGTCGCTCCGCTGAAGTTTACCATATTATCAAAATAAGAGTTGTAAAAATATACTCTATTATAAAAAGTAGCATCACAAAAATTAGACTTTCCATTGAATTTGGATTTTGAAAAGTTCGCATCTTTTTTAAAATTTGATAAACAAAAATCTATTTTATCATTAAATATATTATTACTAAAATTAATAATATTGTTAAAAGAAACGGATATGAAATTTACTTCACTATTAAAAGTATTATGCCAAAAATATGTGATGTCATAAAAGTCTGCCATCCAAAATTTTACATTACCATTAAAAACATCACCAGCAAAATTTACTTTTCCATTAAATTGGGCTGCACCGAAATCTAAATCATTTTTGAAAGTAATTCCTTGAAAATAAACATTCTTGTTAAAATAACACCCATAAGCAACTATTGAACAATAAATTGTATCTTTTTTTGAATAATTTAACTCATCAGGAACATTACAATTGTTAAAATCAACTGTATCATTTTGAGTTGAATTCATTAAAGTTGTTATTAATTTTCCTGCGTGTACAATTCGTAAAGAGTCATCAACTTCCCACATTTGAATTACTCTTGCATCTAATGATAAGTAGCAAAATAATAATAGAATAAAGAATAATATTTTTCTCTTTGACATTAAAATATATTTATAATATTTAATTTGATTTGTTATTAATTTTAACATTTTATACCTTAAAATCATTTTGATTAATTATTATTAGAATTCATCAATCTACCAACAATCTTCTTTATCTATAGAAGATATCCTTTAATCTTTTTTATTACATTTTTATTTATTTTTTCCTTAGAAAGAGATTTCTTTGTGAAACCCGGCTCGAGTTCTTTAAGAAATTGAATCAAGTTTATACTTTACGAAAACATCTTATAAATTTTCTTAGGTTTTTTGTTTTTATAATCATGTTTGGTTATATTTAAGGAATTTAATACTTTATCAAACTCACTATCAACAATCTTCACTTCCTCATAAGTTAGCTCGTATAATTTATAAACCATTAAATAATACCATTTTTCTTTGTTGTGAGCTTGTTTTTAGTATTAACTTTAACTGCGGCATAAACTACTGAAATAAAATAATGCAATAGTGTGATTGTTTTCAAACTGTTTTTCTTATTCCCATAATTAAGGTCTAAACCATGAATAATTTCATGACGATTAAGAATAATGGGATATTGGTTCTTATATTCCGTTGATACATTTAATCCACTGATATTCCTTAATGGTTCAACCAAAGCTGACATAATGATGCTATTACTTACATATTTCTCAATCTCGTTTGCTGTTAGAAGTCTCATCTTCTGATTAGGATCTTCTTTCTTTTTTGGTGTGTATTTCTTATATAAACTCATTTCAAGCAACTCATTACAAATCCCATCTGCTTGTGCTAAAAAAACTGGCACACTCAGTTCATACTCACCTTTTTTATGAGCATTAAAAGCCGACTGAATGATTTTTCTCCTGTTTGGATATTTTTGAATTATTTCCTTTTCAATTTGGTCCAGTTTAGATTCAATAATATTACACATATAATTATCTAATTTATCATATTTTTTATTTGTTATAAATTCAGAAAGGAGAGTTAGCTCCGGTAAGTCCATTTCTATTGATATATACCATCCACGATATGCTAAATTCTTTATGATGATCTTTAATTTTTCAGGAAGTTCTCTATAAATTCCATTTATATAATTTAGAAATGGTACTATAGCATTTAGATTTTTTTCTATAAATTCTTTGATTTGTTTTGTAATTGCTTCAGAGTATAGAGAAATGTTTTTTCTTATATTTTTTAATCCTAAATTGAATAACTTATTAATTTCATTGATGTTGTTACTATTCATTATACTTCTCCTTCTCATATTCTTCCTCAATCATCCAAAATTCCGGATCAACAATCTTCACCTCATCATAAGTTAGTTTGTATAATATATAAAACATCAAATTAAAAATGAAATTATTTTATCAAGCCCAATATGGGAGATATGAAGCATATTTCCGTGATT
>JAGMCF010000130.1 GCA_023129415.1 Candidatus Cloacimonadota bacterium | reverse complement strand
GGAAACTATTATTGGAAAATACTTTGTGGAAGTCATAGTTTATAATAACAAATTTTGATTAGGAATATGTTGTCAATTTTTTCCCAAATTTTAAAGGTTTATTGCGTCTTATTAGACTATAATAATGAACCTACTAAAAAAAATATTTCTAAAATGATATTTTTCATTTTTTGTCTCTTTTAAAAATTTAATGAAAAATTCAAATTAGTAAATAGCAGTTTAATACCAAAATCTAAAGAAATTCTTACATATAAATCATCAGAAATTATAAAACTATATCCTCCACCAACTGCTAAATTAGGACCAATACGTTTTTTATATTTTGTTTTCTTTTCAAAGGGAGATGGTTCAACAATCGCGTAATCTATACCATAAATTAATAATCCATATAACCCTTTTCTGCTTTTTGAAATAAAAGTATTTTTTTGAAAATATACTCCACAAGTATATATCATACTAATGAAACATCCTTGATGATAATGAAAAAACAAGATATTTTCTGTCATGCTATTTCTTATTTCACTCAAATAATACTTACCAATGCCAATTGATCCTCCATAAAGTAAAAAGGGCGAAGCTATAAAATACATAAACAAATCCTTTTTCTTTTTGATAAAGGTGTTGGTATTACTTTTAGAGAAATATTGCGATTTACAGAAACTCTTATTTCTTTGCAAATCGAAAAGTATTCCTGATGATAAATTACTACTAAACAAATGGTTTTCATTTGTATTTGTGTTTTTGTTTAATATCTTTTTTGTTGTATATTCCTCAGCAAAAGCAAATGAACACAATATTAGGCTTATCATCATACAAATTAATTTTTTCATTTTTTCTTTTCTTTCTTTCAATATTTTTTAAGTATTGGAAATTTTTTATTTATCTTTCCCAAAAGAATACATTTCCATCAGCCTATGTGCTGATAGAAAGGCTAGACTAAACGAATTTATTTTTTGTTTCAATAAATATATTAATAAACAAGGATTTTGTAATATATTTTTTTCTTATTATAAATTGAGATAAGAATCGATTTATTATTATGTGGATTAAATTTATGTATAGTTTTTGAAGAAACCAGAGATTTGTACAGGGAAATAATTTTATCTCATTAGCCATAGCTTAATCTGCGAGCAATCTGTTTTAAAATAATAAAATTGTATAATATTTTTTATCAAATATTTTATAAAATTTTAACTTTTCACTTTTCATTCTTTTTTATAAACATTTCTGTATAATTTTTCAAACTCATCTTTACCACAAATTAGTATTGTTGTAAGTGGAGCAACTTTTTTGCATTCAGAAACTATCTCATGAGCCAACTCCCTAATCTCCCACTGTGCATGGCTGTCCTCACGCAAACGAGCAAAATTGCATAACTCTCGCAAATTCAACTTAAATATTATTAATTTATGATGAGCATTTGTCAAAATGTAATTCTTAATCTCTGGATAAGTTTTTGTAAGTTTAGTATAAAATTTTTCTGTCTTTCCTATGATTTGTGTAAACTCTTCTTGCTTTCCAATTTCTATAATACTTCCTGGAATGGTATATCCATAATCAATTTTGTAATCGGATGTAATAATAGTGCTCATTCTATGTCGTTTCAGTTGTGCAAAACAGGATGCACTGATATTTAATTGAAAGATAAATTCTGCCAATTCAAACTCACGAGGTAATGAATCATAACTTGAAATATTTTTCAAAGATTCAATAATGAGACTTTTCCTTTCTTGTAATGACATCTGCTTAATTCTGTTTAATAAATCTTCCCATGAATTTCCGGTTTTTCTAAAAAGTAGTGTTGCCAATACTTTTTCATCGCAATTGTCTGTATAATTTAATAATTTATTTTTATATCCATCTGAATTTGGTTCAAAATGTGAGTCTGTTTTGTATCTTTCTTTATCATATTCTGAAGGTTTTATATATCTGATTAGAGATGGTGTAACAGATTTTACTTCATAATAAATTTTATCAGCAAGCTCACCTACCTCCTTAAAAGGAACTGTATAAAGTCTTTTCAATAATCTTTCAATACTTCTTGCGTTTATTGTCATACCCATCTGGGTTTGAGTGGCAAGTGAAAGGACATACCGAGAATCTTCTTTAGATTTTCCTTCTAATTCTTTCTTATTCAATCTGTTAGATGAATTGATATTTGCATTTTGTTTAAAGTAATAATCTTTAAGATTTTCAAAGAATTCTAAATAAGCTTGATTTTGTATTTCAATGATTTTAATAAATTCATTACGAAATTCTAAATTGTTTTTTATTTCAGCAGGCAAAACATAATCACTTTTTATCCCCGAGTAAATCGGGGATACATACCTTTGCGATTTTTCGGTAAAAGAAGCTAATCGTGTTCGTTGGACAAATTCAGTTAAATACCGGGATATTCCAATAATATCAAAATTAAAAACAGCATGTTCAGCAATGGAACTATGCCCCATATCAAATACAATGCTCTGATTTGATTTTCTTGCTTCTTCAACATCCTCTAAAGACAGTTTGCGTAATTCATCAACTGATTTCTGAGACCTGCTTATTCGCGCGTATGCTGCGGAAATTGTTTCTGGAGTAAACTGTATTTTTTTAAATTTATCTTTGATCTCTTCAAGATTATGTGATGTTTCTACGAAATCAGAAAAATCTTTAATTTGATCAAAATCTATATTAAAACCAGCAAGTTTTACCTGCAATTACTCTCCTTTTAATACTTGCTACAAATGAGATCTGCAAAATGAAGTTTTTTTGACCTCACCTCAATCCTCTCCTATAAGGAGAGGAAGTTGTTGGTTCTCCTTCTCCTTATAGGAGAAGGAGTTAGAGGATGAGGTAAATTTGGGATTTAATCTTTAAAAAAGAAAACTAAACCATATTTGCTATTTTGCATAACTCATTATTTACCACAAAGATTCTAATACACAAAGTATGTTAATAATAATAGATAAAAAATAGGGTGAAAATTGAATTAGTGATTATATATCAAGTTCCTCTATCGTCTGTTGCGTTGGAACTCCGTTTAAATCCCATCCTCGAATTGCATAATATTTATCCAGCATTTCATCAAGCTTTACAACTCTGTTTCGAGAGGGACCTTCATTAAGTTTTTCATTTAGAAAACGGGGTGGTAGCTCATCATCTTCTCTGGTAAATCCTGCTTTTACATTAAAATCTCTTTCAAGAGTATAGATTCTCTTACCAATCTTTAATACTTCTTCATCAGTAAATTCAATTCCTGTAATACAATTCAATATTTCTGTAAATGTAGATACACCTAAAGCGAACTGCAAAAATCTACATAAAATCATAGAATCAACAAATGCTGAGAAATCCTGCAAAAAAGCAACAATCTCTGGTTTTCCTTTTGTAGAAAATCTATCCAAAAATACTGGCTGACCCAAAATTTCAGGTCCAATCATATATGCACGCATATGACATCCACCTCGATTGGATGTTGCATACGAAAGGGCTTGCCCCTGTGCACCACGAGGATCGTAAGCAGGAAGCTCCATACCTTTTACCTGCATTGATAGTTCGGGTCTACCATATTTTTCAGAAAGTCTTTTTGAGCCAAAAGCAAGTTCAGTTCCTATACCTTGTTTGTATGCAATATTCTCAACAATTTTCACAATCTTATTAGAATCACCCCATTTAATAGATGTTGGAAATGCCCCAACCTCAGAAAGTTCCATTGCACATCCGATAGTATTTCCAGTTGAAATCGTATCAAGTCCAAGCTCATTACATGCATAGTTTGCTTCAGTAATTGCTGTTAAATCATTGATTCCCAAATGAGCTCCAAATGCCCATATAGTTTCATATTCAGGTCCTTCCCCCTGTTTATTTGTAGTTTTAGTTGACCTCCCACATGCAATAGGACATTTATAGCATCCGCTCTTTTTCTGAAGCAGTAATTCTGTAATCTTTTCACCACTTATACCCTCAGCATCGTTAAATACTCCATACCTAAAATTTTTGGTTGGAAACAAACCATGTGCATTAATCACATTTATAAGAACTGATGTACCTAATACTTTCAGGGATTTACCGGTTATAGGATTTTTATCAATAAGTCTATCTATACGCAATAAAAGATTTTTTAGTTTATCTGGATATTTTACCGAAATGGTCTTTGTTCCATAAGCAGCAATTGCCTTGAGATTCTTTGAACCCATAACAGCACCAAGTCCACCTCTGCCAGAAGCTCTATCTTTATCATTCATTATGGAGGCAAATAGAACCTTATTTTCGCCGGCAGGTCCGATGCAGGCAACAGATGCCTTAGAGGAAGTTTCATTTATAATAGCATATTGAGTTTCATGAGTATTCTTACCCCAGAGGTGTTCAGCGCTTTTTATTTCAATTCCTGCATCAGTGGTATAAAGATAGACAGGTTTAGAAGCTTTTCCTTGAATTATAATTCCATCAATACCTGTTGCTTTAAGCACTGCTCCAAAATTCCCACCTGAACTGGAATCACAAATAGTCATTGTTAGAGGAGACCGCGAAATTACCTGATAGCGACCCGAGGTTAAAATAGTTCCTGTTACTGGACCTGTTAGAAAAATCAAAGCATTTTCAGGTGAAAGTGGATCAGTTTTTGGGGAACATAATTGTGTATAAAGCTTAACCCCCAATCCTCTACCACCAAGATATTTCCTTCTTAAAGATTCATCAATACTGAGTGTTGTTTGCTTTCCAGTTGTGAGGTCTATTTTTACAATTTTGCCCATCCATCCATTCATAAAATATTTCCTTTTCTATTCATAAAACTTATTGTATTTTTCACGATGAGGGCAAGTTAAACATTTCTTTTTGTAATATGAATAAACAGCTTTTGGCAGTTTTCCAAGCTCAGCATGACGAGATGGACAAATGTGACATGGTATTTCAGGTTCAAGCCAGGCTTCAGGGGCAAATTTATAAAGTGAAGCACCTTCCAAAATTGCCACACTTGCACTTGTGCCTAATCTAGTTGCACCGGCTTTAATCAACCTCCAAGCATCTTTGAAATTTTGAATTCCTCCTGCTGCCTTTACACCAATATCAGGTCCGACTGTTTTTCTCATAAGTTGAACATGCTCTGGAAAAGCACCAAAAGCACCAAAACCAGTAGAAGTTTTAACAAATTTTGCTCCAGCTTCAACTGCAAGTTGACAGCCTTTAACAATCTCATCATCAGTAAGATAACAAGTCTCAAGTATAACTTTAACAAGTGATGGATAACTTGCTTCAACAACACTCGTTATATCATCTTGGACAAAATTATATTTTTTATCTCTAAGTGCTCCTACATTTATAACCATATCAATCTCTTCGGCACCTTCTTGAACTGCTTTTTTTGCTTCACATGCTTTTGTTTCGCTTGTATTGGCACCAAGTGGAAAACCTATTACAGTACAAACCACTACACCACTTCCCTGGAGTTGCTTATAAGCAAATTTAGCAAACACAGGATTTATACACACTGAAAAAAAACCAAACATTTTAGCTTCGTTACATAGGTTGAGAATTTTCTTCTGTCCTGAGTTAGATTTCAGCTCTGTATGGTCAATCATTTTGGCTAACTTCTTTAGGTCAATCATTTCTTCCTCTTGGATTTAGATGATGAAACCTTTCTTGTACTTCTTAATCCTTTCTTATTTTTTAATGATTTATACTCATCAAGAGAGATAGTAATCCCAAAATGATTTTCATCTTTTAATTCAACTGTATCAACCAAATAATTATTTTTCGTTACCTTCATTGTTTTATTATTATATATAATCTCATCTTCTAAAGTTGGAAATTCTTTAGCTCTCTCCAAATAAAAATCTTCCTCATAAGTAAGGCAACATAGTAGTTTCCCACAAAGTCCTGAAATTTTAGAAGTTGAGACGGTTACATTCTGATGTTTAGCCATCTGGATTGTAGCTTTATTTAAATTTAAGTTGAGACTCTTACAGCAAAGCTCTCTTCCGCAAGGACCGAATCCTCCAAGTCTCTTAATTTCCTGTCTTTCATTAATCTGACGGAGTTCAATCCTTGTCCGAAAGATTCCTGCTAAATCTCTAAGAAAATTTCGGAAATCAACTCGGGTTTCTGACATGAAATAAAATGTTAGTTTATTACCATCAAATTGATACTCAATATCAACAAGATCCATATCAAATGGTTGATTTTTTAATGCTTCTAAAAATTTCTTTTTAGCATCAATTTCTTTTTTTCGAACACGTGCAAGTATTCTCAAGTCATCATTATTCGCTGGACGAATAATCTTTTTAATACTATTTTTTACATTTATCTTGTCAGATTCAATATCTATAGTTGATATTCTACCAATATCAGCGCCTTTTTCAGCTTCAACAATTACATGCTGACCTGAATAGAGTTTTAAATCTTCTGGTTTTGTAAATAATTCTTTTCTATCATATTTAAATCTAACTTCAATAAATTTATCCATATTACTTTCTATTAAAAATATGTCTCCTTTTTATTGAATCTTGAAAGCAATTTTCTAAAATTCTTTCTTCAAACCTTTCTAATTTAAGACCACGTCTTTTCTTAACAATCCGCGCTGTTTCTATCATTTTATTAACTCTATAATTCCTTAAATTCGAAGCTGATCCCCAACTAAAAGAAGGTATGATACCAGTAAATAAATCAGCGGAATATAAGTTACAGCCAACTCCAATTACACATCCAGTATTGAACATTGTATTTATACCTGTTTTGGAATGATCGCCAATTATCATTCCAAAAAATTGTAATCCAGTATCAGTATATTTTCCTTCAGGATAGAAAAAAACTTTTACCTTTTTATAATTATTTTTTAAATTACTGTTATTTGTATCTGCCCCCAAATTTACCCATTCACCAATATATGAATGTCCAAGAAAGCCATCATGTTGTTTGTTGGAATATCCTTGAAATATTGTTTGTTCTACTTCTCCTCCAACCTTACAGAATTTGCCAATTGATAACCCTTGATAAATTTTTGCACCTACTTTTATCACACTATTTTTTCCAATATAAGCCGGACCATATATCACTACATTTGGCATAATTGTGCTATGATCGTCAAGAAAGATTGGTCCATCATCAGCATCTAAAACAACATTTGGTGCAATATCTACATATTTAGCGATAAAAATTTCCTCAGGATTAATCAAATGATAATTTCCATTCTTATTAATATGATTCTTTTTATTTATAATAACAATTTTATAGTCTTTTTTTATCTCATCTGAATTTTTATCAACAAGTTCCCAAATGTAATCTATCGGTTTTATATCTGCTTCTTTATGAGATATATCTTCCATTAGTTTTGATATATTCTCACATGATATTGAAGTATCTGAATCAATATTTTTCTTAAAGGCAATGCAGGTCTGTTGAAAAAATAATCCTGAATTATCAGTTAATGAATTTATTTTTTCTGCAATTTCACTACTTATTAGTAATCTGCCATTTATGAATAGGTTAGATCCCTTGATTAATTGATTGATAGATCGGTTTGGAAATCGATTTTTATAAAGTTCCTCTAAATATTTCCTTACAATTAGATTACAGTTATGTTTCTGATAATAGTGAGCAATTTTTTCCCGAAGTTTGAAAATACCACTTCTGAGATCAAAAACTGCTCGTGTGTAAGTTAAAGGTAAAAAATTTTCCCATTTAGAATCTTCAAAAATATTGATTTGCATGTTAACCTTTATAAAACTTAATGTAATAGATTATATTAAAAATATAACACACTCATATAATAGGAATTATAAGGATTGAAATTTAATATTTACTTAACTAACGAATATGAATCTGATTCATTTTTATAAATTAGTTTTTCAGCTTATACAATTCAATTATATATTGTAATTAATTTTTTATTTTACTCAAGTTTCGCACTTGGTAACTCTATTCACTCTGTAACACGGATCCCCGCGTCCGCGGGGACTGTTCGTCTGTATTATGAATCTCTGGTTCACAATATGGAGCAGAACTGCTTCTGACAGACGCTTCAGAGAAGCGTGATACAATTAGAATAACGAATTCCTAACTGTAATCGTAACTTCTCAAATGATCAATAATTTTTTCAACATCTTTCTTAAAGTCTTTAGGAATAATAATTTTTAAAAGCAATTTTTCTTTATCTATAGTTGTGTAATTACAATATCCTTCAAATGATTCTAAAATAAAACCTAAGAATTGCAAATCAGTAGAATTCGTTTGGACAATTAATTCAGTTGCTTCATCATCCATAATTGTTTCTGAAATTTTATCAATCTGCATATTAATCCTTTGCTATAACTTTACATTTCATTAATTTTCAAGAACTAATGATAGCACTTCTTGCATATTCTCAACAGGAGAAATATTTAACCCTTTTTTTATTTGCTTTGGGATTTCAGTTAATTCTTTATAGTTTTTCTTTGGGATAATAATATTATTGATTTTAGAACGTTGTGCAGCGACAAGTTTCTCTTCTAATCCCCCTATTGGAAGGATATCTCCCATTAGAGTAATCTCTCCAGTCATTGCGTAATCAGCTTTTACTTTTTTCTTTGAAAGCGCAGAAATTATTGCTGTTGCCATTGTAATACCTGCAGAAGGTCCGTCTTTTGGAATTGCTCCTTCTGGTATATGAATATGTATATCTTTATTTTTATAAAAATTCTTCTCTATGCCGAATTCTGTGTAATGAGCTCTTGCGTAACTTAATGCTGCATTTGCAGATTCTTTCATGACATCCCCTAATTTTCCTGTAAGCATAAGTTTTCCTTTCCCTTCGAGCAGAGCGACCTCTATCTCTAAAGGAACACCACCAACTGGTGTCCATGCTAATCCATTAGCAACTCCAATTCTATTCTCTTTACTAATCTCTGCATAAGAAAATTTCTCTACGCCAAGATATTTTGATAAATTATTACTATTAACTTTAAAATATTTTATATAATTATCATTTAAATAATTTCTGACAATCTTTCGTAAAACAGAAGCAATATTTCTTTCTAATTCCCTGACTCCAGCTTCTCTAGTATAATTTCTTATAATAGATAGGATTGAATTCTCTGAAAATTCTACTTTGATATCCTTGTTAAGTCCATGATTTTTTAGTTGTTTGGGCATTAAAAATCCTTGAGCAATTTTCTGCTTCTCAAATTCAGTATAACCAGGCAGAGTAATAACTTCCATCCTATCTCTTAAAGGAATTGGAATTGAATAAAGGTCATTAGCAGTAGTAATAAAAAGAACCTGAGACAAATCATATCCGACTTCAATATAATGATCATGAAACTCAAAATTCTGTTCAGGATCCAATACTTCTAACAATGCAGCAGATGGGTCTCCTCTAAAATCCATACTCATTTTATCAACCTCATCAAGCATAATTACAGGATTTTTTGTTCCTACTCTTTTCATAGCTTGTATAATTATTCCAGGCATAGCACCAATATATGTCTTACGATGACCTCTAATTTCAGCTTCATCTCGAACTCCACCTAAAGACATACGAGAAAATTTTCTTTCTAACGCTCTTGCAATAGATTGTCCTAAAGAAGTTTTCCCAACACCTGGAGGTCCTACAAAGCATAGAATTTGTCCCTTGATTTTATCAACCATTTTAAGTACAGCCAGATATTCGATAATTCTCTCTTTAATCTTTTTTAGTCCGTAATGATCTTCATTTAATATTTTTTCAGCTTTCTTTAAATTGAATTTTTTTGATTTAGCAGTGTCACCCCAAGGAAGTTCTATAATCCAATTTAGGTAATTCAATGAAACTGTATATTCAGGGGATATTCTATTTGTGCGTTTCAACTTGTTTAATTCATATTTCACTTTCTTATCTGCTTCTTCAGTAAGTTTCAACTTTTTTAATTTTTTTTCGATTTCTTTTACCTCAATATTCTCACCCTCGTTAAGACCTAACTCCTTCTGAATGACCTTCAGTTCTTGATTTAGAAAATATTCTCTTTGTGATTTGGTTAAT
This sequence comes from Candidatus Cloacimonadota bacterium, assembly GCA_023129415.1. Taxonomy (GTDB): domain Bacteria; phylum Cloacimonadota; class Cloacimonadia; order JGIOTU-2; family JGIOTU-2; genus JAGMCF01. The sequence continues at coordinate 6,079 of JAGMCF010000130.1, read as the reverse complement.
TTGCTTCTAACTTCTCCAGCTATTTTTTTTCGAATCTTTAAAATTTCAACCTCTTTAGAAAGCATCTCAATAAGGTAAAAAATTCTACGCAAAAGTTTATATTCCAGCATTTGCTGTTTTGTATCAATATTTAATTCAATATTTGATGCAATAAAATCTACTTTATCTTCTGTATCATAAATATTCTCATAAGTTATCAAAATATCTTCAGGAAAATTTCTGGTTAATTTTGCAAATTCCTTAAATTCAGTTTCTAAAGTTTTAATAAGTGCACTATTTTCTGGACTTTCAGGAATATATTCACTTTCAATAAGTTCCAATTTTGCTGTAATTAATTCTTTCTGATTATTATACTTTAAAACTTTTGCACGTTTAATTCCTTCAACTAATATTCTGATTGTAGTATCAGGCATTTTCAGTATCTGAATTATATGGCAAATTACACCTATTTTATATACTTCATTTATTTGTGGGTCTTGTGTTTCAGATAACTTCTGTGCGACACAAAAAAATAATTTATTTGATTCGAATGCTTTTTCAGTTGCTCTGATTGATTTACTTCGACCAATAACAAGAGGTATAATCATCTGAGGAAATACAACCAAATTACGCATTGGAATAACAGGTAAAATATCACCAGATGTTACTTTCTTACCATTAATTATTATTTCCATTTTACTAATTTAATCCTTATTATAATTTTAAATAAATATTATTTTCATATTCTTATTTGTCAAATTTTATATAGTTTATATACAAATATTTAACATCAAAATTACAGGATGTAGATTTGTAATTTTCTTGACATTCAAAAATAAAAATTTGTTATTAATATTAATCGGGATGTAGCGCAGTTCGGTAGCGCGCTTCGTTCGGGACGAAGAAGTCGCCGGTTCAAATCCGGCCATCCCGATCAGTATAAATTCTAAATTTAAAATAGAAAATATAAAATTATATTTGATTATTATATTAAAAATTTAAGATTATTTCTTTTTTCTAAATGTATCTGCTAAATAAAATAAGATAGCAAAAAGCAAAAATGGATTTGCTGCAACAAAATAGTTTTCATGCTGGAGTAGAATATTACTGTGAGGAAAGAATAGTTTATCAATAATACCAATTATCATTAGAAATCCAGCAGCAATCGCACACAGTTTTGCTAATATATTGAAAATCTTTTCTTTAATCATTTTATCTCCCTTAATTTGGGACTAATATATTAAAAAATATAATAATCTTTATAATCAAATATAACCAATAATGACTAAATTGTTTTACTGAATTTGTCTTGAATTATTAAGCTATATAGAATTTTGAAATCAATATGAAACCTACATGTCCCGATATATCGGGAGACGAGACAGAGGCGCCGAGCCTGAAAGGAGAATGAAAATTGAGGGACGGAATGCACAGCACAGATTCCAATTGTTCCTAACCTGTCTCGGCTTGGTGCCGAGCCAAGACGGGCAGGATTTGTAATCCTGTTTATCAAAACACCATTACAAATGGTGTTAGGATCGTTTCAATGTAATTGTAATTCGTAATTTTACATTTACATTTGTGTCTTTGTGTCCATTCTCCGTAGCAGTAGGGCTGCTACTGCGAAGGATGAATCTTTGTGGTTAGAAGGGATTTTCATATGAAAAATTATCTCTGCTTTTTCTTATGACGATTTTTACGAAGTCTCTTTTTTCTTTTGTGTTTATTGATCTTTGATCTCTTTCTCTTTTTTCCGCAGGGCATTAAATCTCCATTAGTTATTATTAATCACATCATTGATAAAGAATTTTGAAAACTTAAATGTAGGAACAATTCTTTCCGGAAGATTAACTAATTCTTTAGTATTTGGATTACGTGCAATACGTGCTTTTCTTCTTTTATTCTTAAAAGTCCCAAAGCGCCTTAATTCAATATGCTCACCTCTAACCATACTTTTCTTAACATTTTCCAAAAATGCATCTACAATCATTTTGGTATCAATTAGAATAATTCCAGTTTCCTGAGAAATTGCTCTAACTAAATCAGCTTTAGTCATATTATCCTCCTGATTTTATAAATTACAAATCATATTCTCATAATTAACGATTTGCTTGTGTATTACTAACCTTATACAAATATTTTGTGTCAAGATATTTTATTTTTTTTAATAAAAAATTGACAAAAAGTCAAACAATTAAAATATGTTATTGATGAAAATAAATCTTTTTATATAAAAGATATTATATTGAAAATCAATTATGAAAAATTCATAAAAAGTATAAAAGGATTAAAATGAAAGATAAAATTGCTGAAAATTTCCTTTATCATATTTGGGATGAACAACATCTAAAAAAGGAATTACATACTTGCGATGGCAAAGAATTAAAGATATTATATCAAGGGAAATGGAATACAGATGCAGGGCCAGACTTTCATAATGCTATCATTCTTCTGGATTATGAAAAAATGCAAGGAGATGTTGAAATCCACCGATATGAATACGATTGGCATAATCATAACCATCATGAAGACCCAAACTATAATAATGTAATTCTTCATGTTGTATTTGAAAAGAATTCTCAAACTTTATTCACTATTTCAGAATCCGGTATGAAAATCCCTATTCTTATTTTGAAAGATAATCTTGATGAAAGTATAGAAAAACTCTGGAAGAAATATGGTGAGAAGCCATTTGATAAACTACAAAAAGATAGTATCACATGCCTTTTAACTGAATCAAATCTATCAAACGAAGAAATCCTAAATATTCTATTAAAGTTAGGAAGAAAGCGATTTGAAAGAAAATGTAAACGGTTCTCCGCTGAATTATATAACTCTGATTTTAATCAAATTTTATACGAAGGTATACTTGAAGCACTTGGATATGCAAAAAATAAAATCCCTTTTCTAAAACTTTCAAAATTATTTACATATCAAAAACTGCAAGGATTTTCTAAAATATGCAAAAGTCCAGTTGATCTGTTTTGTATTCTTACAATTGTGAGCGGAATGGAGATTGAAGATTATAATTTCAATTTCATAGATGAAAATGTTCTTGATAGTTTTATATCAATAAAAAAGTTAGTTTATCAACAAATTAACAATAATCTTATGAGTAAAAACGAATGGAATTTCTTTAGAATAAGACCCCAAAACCACCCTTTATGTAGGCTTTGGCAAATCTCACCTTTTCTATTTTCTTCATTAGAAGTAAATTTAATCAATAAAATCATATCAATTTTCAGCATAAAAAAAGATACCGAAATCAAACCAAAAAATATTCAAGACAAATTCTTCAAACTATTAAATGGTAATTCTAATAACTTGAAATATGGTATTGGAAAATCAAGGTGTGATGATATATTAGCAAACATTGTGCTGCCTGTTTGCCATATTTATGCTGATACTCTTAATTATGATGAGTTGAAAAATACAATAGAAATAATATATTTATCCTCACCTAAACTTTCAGAGAATTATATTACGAAATTTGTGAGTGCAAGATTGCAAAATAAAATCAAAAATTCCAGAGAAATAAACTTACCCATTCAACAAGGGATGCTGCAACTATATTATCAATTCTGTAATTATCATGATTGTAAGAACTGCATTCGTAATCTGGTGGATAGCACACTGAAAAACACTGACTAAAGACGCTGATTCACGCTGAAAAAAATATATTTGTAACAAAAAATAGAAATTCTTTCAGTGTTCTTCTGCCCTATCTCGTGTTCTTCAGTGTCGAATTAAACAATTGGATGTGAAATGAACTTAGGTGCTAATATATCTATTGCAGGTGGTGTTTTCAATATTTTTGAAAAAGCGAAAAATATTACTGCAAATGCTATCCAAATATTTACTAAAAGCAATAATCGCTGGTTTTCAAAACCTTATAGCACAAAAGAGATAGAAGAGTTTAATAGATTAAGAAGGGAATCTCAGCCATTTGCAGTTTTTTCTCATGATGCTTATTTGATAAACTTATGTAGTCCTAATCCTGAAACTGAAAAAAAGTCAATAGATGCATTTATGGATGAAATCAAAAGATGTGACCAGCTTAATCTCCCCTATCGTGTAATGCACCCGGGTTCTCACCTTAGAAAAGGTGAAAAATGGAGTTTAGATAAAATTGTTGAAAACTTCAATTTTATATCAAATAAAAATCCTGACAGTAAAGTTAAAATTCTATTAGAAACTACTGCTGGACAAGGGACAAATCTGGGCTATAAATTTGAGCATCTCAAATATATCTTAAATGGAGTTGAAAGAAAAGATAAATTTGGTGTCTGTGTTGATACCTGCCACATTTTTTCAGCAGGATATGATATTTCGACTGAATCAACTTATGAAAAAACAATAAATGAATTTGATGAAATAATCGGTTTAGAAAAGCTCAAAGTCTTTCATCTGAATGATTCCAAACACCTTCTTGGTTCCAGAAAAGACAGACATCAACACATCGGAAAAGGTGAAATTGGTTTGGAAGCTTTCAGATATTTACTGAATGATAATCGATTTTCCGATATTCCAATGGTGCTGGAAACTCCAAAAGACGATGTGAAGAATATGGATGTGGAGAATTTGAAAGTATTGAGGAGTTTGAGATTGTAACACGCTTCTCTGAAGCGTCTGTCAGCTGGTCTGGGCGCCTGTCTCGTCTCCCGATATATCGGGAGCCGGGCCTGAGCCTGAAAGGAGCTCTGCTCCATATTATGCCAAAGGCTTGCCTTCGCGTAGCTCCGGCGAAGCAAGGCAGATCCCCGTCGGATTATGAACCAGAGATTCATAATACAGTTAGTCTCGGTCAGGCATCAAGCCTGAACGGAACGGAACAGAGTTCCGTGTTACAGAGGGAATAGAGTTACCAAGTGCGAAACTAGAGTAAATAATTCTATTAGAAAATAAATAAACCTTCGCAAAGTTTTCTTAGTCATGGATTGGTCCATGACTGCCTTGGAAAAGACGGATTCTTTACAGAAAGACCTTCAAGGTTTTTTTAAGACCTTGAAGGTCTGTGTGATATTATTCAAAAAAAAACTAATCTTGATTATTTATGTCCCTCACATTACACAAATTATTTGACAACAAAAAGTATCAAAAACCATTATCTTCACAAAGGCTTGCCTTCGTCCCGATACATCGGGAGCGAAGCAAGGTAATAAATATGTCAATTCCAATAGTTGCAATAATCGGTAGACCCAATGTAGGAAAATCCACCATTTTCAATCGTATGGTGAGAAAAAGACTTGCTATAGTTGATCCTGAATCTGGTGTAACAAGAGATAGGAAGTATAAAGAAACTGACTGGTCTGGTTACTCATTCGTAGCTGTAGATACTGGTGGGATGGTTCCTAACACATCGGATTTAATGGAAAAATCAATACTATTCCAGGCAGAAATTGCCCTTGAGGAAGCTGATATAATCTTGTTTGTGGTTGATTGCAAAACTGGTATAACTGCAATTGATCAGCATATTAGCAAGAAATTATTCAATAGTTTAGACAAAGTTGTATTTGTCGTAAATAAAGTCGATAATCAAAATGATGAACTTTTATTACACGAATTCCTGAATCTTGGACTTGGTGAACCGATTGGTATTTCTGCAATAGGTGGAAGAAATTTTGGTGATTTCCTGGAAAGCATTGTTGAAAAATTCCCAACCACAGAATTGGCTGGCTATGAGTTGGATAAAGGCTCTATCAAAATAGCAGTAATAGGAAAACAAAATGTTGGAAAATCTTCATTAGTAAATAAAATTATCGGTCAAAATGCAGTTATTGTAACGGATATCCCGGGAACAACTAGAGATTCTGTCCACCTTAATTTTCAATATAAAGATAAACCAATGACTATTATAGATACAGCAGGACTTCGGAAAAAAAGTAAGGTTAAATATGGAATTGAATACTTTAGTAATCTTCGCAGCATAAGAAGTGTGAACATATCTGATATAGTCTTGATGCTTCTTGATGCTCAAGATGAAATATCTGTGCAAGACAAACGAATTATAAGATATGCACAATCTCAATATAAAGATATCATTCTTGTTGTGAATAAATGGGACCTTATAGAAAAAGATACCTCCACAACTAAAATATTT
>JAGMCF010000013.1 GCA_023129415.1 Candidatus Cloacimonadota bacterium | reverse complement strand
GATTTTTTTGAAAATGTAAATATTTCATTATTGCACCACTATTGAATTAGACAAAACAAATTTGTAATGATTCTGGTATATATTCCTGTAAAATTGTCAAATCGCCAACCTTATTTAAGGACATAATGCAGCCCTCTCCCTTTACCTATCTATTTTTATCAATTTCTCCAATTATTATTCCCTCAACTTTTTTTTTGCTTCTTCTAAAAGCTGTTTTGATTCTTTGCGAGCTTCAAGGGATTGACTAAGTAATCATAGCATTATTTTACTTTTTCTTTAACTAGAGCAATAAGTTTCTTTGCTTCTTTAAGAGATTTTCTTATTTCTTCTTTCGTATACTCTGGTTCATAGGCAATAGGATAACGGCTTTCAAAATAGAAATTAGTGATCATTCTGAGAGAAGGAACAAACTCCTCAAAGGAGATGTCAATTTTACTTGCATAGTTAATAAGTGTTATCAAATCATGGATTTTCTCCAATTCACAATCATGATATATTAGAAACCCCTTAAGATATTTTTCAATTGCTTGTTGAATAAGGAGTGCTACATTTTCTACAGTTCGGCTTTCTTTCAAGAGGAGTTCTGCATCTTCAATATCTTTTTGAGCTCGTTCGAACCATCTATTCGCTTCATTCTTGTTCATAAATCACATCTCCTTTTGTTAAGATTTTTTTTATAAAATAATCTCTTGCTTTCAATCTCTGTTTGAGCTCTTGTGGAGTATATACCACAATATCTAGTGGAACCATTCGGTTTTCTTTATCAACAATTTCGCGCACCCTCACAGCTCTATCTATATGTCTTTCATTTGTCTTTTTAATAATAAGTAAATCTACATCACTATCCCTTGTTGGCTTTCCCCAAGAATAAGAACCAAAGAGAACTATCCTTTCTGGTTGATATTCAGTTTTTATTTTCTCTACCATTCTTAAAATTATTTTTCTGATATTCTTATCTCTATTCATTTTGTCCTCTATAAATAAAGTTATTTTCTTGTAGATGATCTTAAAATCATCTTCTCCACTTTTTCTTTTGATTCTTGTAGAAGTTGTTTCGCTTCTTTTTGTAATAGAACAATTATTTCAACAAGATAGGTTCTTTTTCTTTATTTTATATATTTTTTATAAAATCTAAATTTCAAAATAACTATCAATTTCTTCTCTAACTTCTTGAATTAATTTTTTCTTTTCATTTTTTAGTTTAAATGCTTGTCTTACTAACTTTGTAATTTCATCAATTGAATCTTTATCTAAAATTGGAATTTCAATATCTATCAAATGGTTTGAAATAGTTGGAATTGTTGATTGTATCACAGTATATCTATCAGCTTGATATTTAGCTATTTCCTTGATTGATAAAACTAAAAACAAATATTCTCGTGTCAAATTATATTTTTCAATTGCCTCTCTTTTTAATCTTAATCTTCTAATATGACTTTGTAAAATAACTTTATCTTGTGCTGTGAGCATTGCTACAAGTCCAATTTTACCATCATTATTAAATAATACATCACCAGCTTTAATATCCTGATTTAATTCTTGATAAATTTCTTCTGGAATGTAAAAATCAGGAAATTGATCAACTTCATAATTCACTAAATCAGAAGTTCTAATAAATGGAACATCTGTATCTTTTTTATCTAAATATTTATTGTAATTGTCGCTTCCAACCTCATCACCTTTTTTTACTACAGCAATTTCGCCAAATGTAACAGTTTGCCATTTCTTTTGAATTGCTTTAAGTGTATTTATATAAAGAGGACAAGAATATTTTGGCGTCCAAAGGTCTATATTCTTAAAATTTGAAAGATTTACTGGATAAAAGTTTTCTTTTTTTATTTTTGAAAAATCAACGTTTAGGATTTGGTAGAAAAATTGTTGGGCTTGTTGTAATAGAGAAAGAGCATTTATTTCATTTTCTAATGCTTTATCTTCAAGTTTTGTAATGTTTTTAATAAATTTTCGATTAGTCTTTGGAATATCTAATGTTCTAATGTTTTTTATTGACAACAAAGGTTGAATATTGCCTGTTGTAATATTCAACAACTGCCATTTACCAATTTTAGAACGAAAGAAAGCAGTAATAAATTCTGGCGTTATGTGACTATCTTTCTTTATAGTTATTTTAGCAATGTGTCTTGGTATTCCCGCTTTACCAATATATTCAGTTTTATATAGTGCGGATTTGCCTATTGTGCCAACAATAGTTAAAAGCAAATCATTTTGTTTAATGTGAGTTCTCTTAAAATCTTTATAGTTCTTTTCAGAAATGTAGGGGGCATCTGAAATTGGATCAAAGTTAACAATACCTTCCTTTATATTCCTGCCATAAAGATAACGGATGCCTTTTTCTTTCTGTCTGGGAATATGAGAATGTTCTCCATCAGAAATTTTTTCTGAAAGATCATCAAGTTTTATGTATTCAATTCCTTTATCCAAATTTCTTCTTTTTAAAACAGTTGAATAATAATAAAATGATGGCTCAAATCTAAAGCCCATTCCAATATCTTTACTTGTAATAGTAAAAGATTTAAACATTTTATTACCTTTAATTAAAATATGATTTTATTCTTTTTTTGCCATTTCTTAAAGTCTTCTGCAATTTTAGAAATATCATCTTTACCATTATCTTTTCCTCTTCTATCATGACCGCAACTTTCAGCAATAGCCATATATACTGGGTAGTTATCTTGAATTTTTCTTTTTGGTAGCTTTTGAAAAATCATTATACTTGTTTTAGTTGAAGTATTTGGCATGAAAGTCTCAATTGGAACATCAATAACAGCTAATAACCTTCCTTTTTCTAAAAGATATTTTCTTACATAGCTCAGGTTATCATTTCCATAAATCCCGTCAGGCAAAACAATCGCCATTCTTCCGCCATCTTTTAAAAACTGCAAACATCTCTCTATAAATAATATTTGTGGAGTTTCTTTGTCTTTGAGTTTCCCTTTTTCCCACTCACCAGTTTTTTTATTTAATTTCCATTTATGACCAAGTTCAAACTGTTTTAGTTTTTCCTCTCCTCGAACAGGTATTTTACTTCCAAATGGAGGATTGGTTAATAAAACAGAAAAATCATTTAAGTGAATTTTTGTTTTTGTTTTTTCATTCCAATTTTTAGGAACTTCTAAACTGTCTTCGCAAAAAATACCGCTTTTACCATCACCAATAAGTGCCATGTAAGCTTTAGCTACTTTAGACAAAAAATAATCCTTATCAATTCCCATAATATTACCTAAGGCGGCAGCCATCTTTTCTTCCTGTAAATCACGCTCTTTCCAGTTATAGTTTCTTGCTTCTTTATCTAAATGTGTCCAAACATGTTTTAATGCTTCAATTAGAAAGCCGCCGGAACCACAAGCAGGATCAATAATTAAATCATTATCATTAGGATCTAATATATTAACCATCATTTTAACTAAGTTTCTTGGAGTAAAAAATTGACCTTGACTGCCTTTTAGTGCATGCCCTATAAAAGTTTCAAAAGCATCTGAAATTACATCTCTTTCAGCTTCCATTAAACTCCAACTTTGCAACTCACCAACCACATAGGCAACAGATTTATCATCTAGATTAATTACATCATTTTCATCTAAAACAATTTTATATTTCCTTTTAACAGTAGTAAATAAATTTAATATCCTTTCTTTAATTTCTTTAGGTTTTTCTTGTAAACCTGCTCTAAAAGTAACCATATCTTCTGGTTCAGTAAATTTTTCATCATAGATTTTGCAAAAAATAAGGTTAATCAATTGCTGAGCTAAAACTTCGTCTCTTGTTGCTCCAATAGTGTTTGCAGCTAAATGATTTCTGATTGCTTTAAAAGTATGCTTTAAGTTATGAGGAACTTTTAGATCTTTTCTTTTGAATTTTCCGATATCTTCGACCCTTTGAAGATATTGCGGAATGTTTGGAATTTCTTCAAATAAAACCTTACCTTCCTTTTCAACTTTCCTAAGAAAAAGACGCTCCTCTCCATTAAACCAGACGCCTAAATATGCTTTCGAAAATCTTAGGTAATCTTGCAATTGGCGTCTTCCGTCTTTCCTGTTTTTCTTCTTACATTCAACAATAATGTACTCGTTATCAAAATTATGTTCTTCTGAACTAAAAACAGCTATATCAACTGGAAATTCTTTGCCTCCAGAAGGTCTTTGTTTAACTCTGTATTGTGGTCTTGTTTGTATGTTTTTAATAGGGTAACTATAATCCTCTATTAATTGCTTAGAAAAAACCTGAACTGCTTCAATTTCTTCAGGCGTTGCTTTTACTATACGACCTGAAATATAGTCTCTAACATATCCCTTTTTCTCTATAGTTTCGGGATATATCGTTTCTTTTTTTTCTTCGTATAATTTATTGTTCATAATTTCTCTCTATCTCTTTAAATCATTCTACAATTTTCCAATACCCGCCTTTTGCCGGTCCGATTCTTTTTAATTTCCCCTTTTCCTTAAGCTTCTTAATATTCCATTCAACTCCCTTAACTGTTAAGCCTATCTTTTCAGCAAGTTCTGGTATGGTTATTAAAGGGTTCTCTTTAATAAGAGCAATTATATTCACCCCGGTTTTCACCCTAATTTTCACCCTAGTTTTTGGGGTAGTACTCTCTAATTTCAAATATTCTTTACTTTGCTTGAATACAATATAAAAATGTGTGTCAGTATATTCTATTTCAGGATAGGGAGAATTTTCTTTCTTGCAGACATCCCTCATTCTTTTCATACCTGAGCCCAGTTTCTCACCAAAATTTATACGAGAGAATAAATCAGCAATAAGGTGATTTCTTCTAAAAACAGTTTTACCCAAAATAAAGTTCTGTGGCTTGACCCAGATATTTTCTATCTGAATTCTGTTTGGGAAAAATTTTAATATATTATTATGTCCACGTTCAAAATAATTTTTATGCATAACAGAATTTATAACTGCTTCTCGTATTGCTTCAAATGGATATTCATAGATATTTTCTCTTTGAGGTTTTCCTGTAATTCTATAGGCAACTTTTGTATATAATTTCACAAAGTCCATTACTTGCTCAATTATCTCAAATAATGATCCTGTTATTTCTTTTCTATCAATTACATCAACTCCTTCTTTGTCCTTAAATAATACTACTGTAAAGACTGACCAAGATATAAAACTCTGTGGTTCTTTTGCAAATAGGAGGACACCTGCATTATTAAAATATAAATTTCCGTTTTGATGATCTACCACTCCTAAACTTGTGAGAATTTTATCAATTGATAATGTTTTAGAAATTCCTGCTAATTCTAAAAACATATTTAGTCTATCTCTGTTAAAATCTTTGGGATATTTAAATTCTATATTTATAAGTTCATCAAATCTTACTTTACCTTCAGTTTTAAAGAAACTTAAGATTTCATTTCTTGTCATTTTTTGAGATGTTGCGCCTATCCGTTTATAAAATCCTGATGAACATTTATATGGTTTATCCTCACCTTCTCTTACTTCCACAATGAGAATATTTTCAAATGATTTAACGAAAAGTTTTACTCCTGGATCACAATTTCTTGCAATATTTTGGATTTCAGATTTTATTCTATTTGTTATTGTAATGCCTTTAACTTTTCCGTCATCAGTTACACCGATTAATACTTTACCTCCAGAAGAATTCGCAAATGCAACAAAATCTTTATCAACACCCGAAAGTCCTTCTTTGAATTCTGTGAAGTATCCTTCACCTTCTTGTAATATTAATGCTAATTCTTTTTTATTCCTCATATCTCTGCGTTCTCTGGGTTCTCTGCGGTGAATAGTTACTCAAGTTCTTTGATTAACTCGTCTTTCAATATTGGCAAAAGCATCCTTCTTTCAGATTCAGGTAAAAACTGGGCTAAGTCTTTTTTAAGTTCCTTGTCTTCAAATTTTTCAATTTTTCTAATAAGATCATCAACATTTTCATCAATGTTATCTTGTGGATATATCTTCATTTTTTCTTTCACCATTTCCCAATCAACTGCGATATTTTTCATAACCAAATAATAAATATCATATAAATCCCTTCCTTTTCCGCGAATCAAGATTGCCCTGATTTTTTCTGCTAAAATTTCTCGCCAATGTAGATGTGAAATTACTGGCAAGCCACTTATTGGAAAATCTGTTTTCAATACTGTTATTTGATTTTTTTTCACAGGTTTTTCTCTTAAAGAGAAATCTAAAGCGATATTAAGTGGTTGTTTCTTTCCTTCTGGATAGTAAGAAAGAATTTTAGAAAAAGAATGATTGATTCTTTTTCTTGATGATTTTAATTTGATATCTGG
>JAGMCF010000129.1 GCA_023129415.1 Candidatus Cloacimonadota bacterium | reverse complement strand
CAGCACATGTGCCACAACCTTTGCATGCTGCTTCAATAACCTTTGCTGGTATCTTTGCTTTTATATCCACTGTTATTGCACCATAGGGACAAACATCAGCACAGATACCACAGAATTTACATAAGTCCTCGTCAACCGTAGCAGTAAGAGCTTGTATTTTTACTTTATCTTGTGAAAGTATAGTCAAAGCACGTGCAGCTGCACCAGAGGCTTGTGTTACAGAATCCTTTATGTCCTTAGGCGCTTCACAACATCCAGCAAAGAACACACCGGAAGTAGGTGCATCGATTGGGCTTAGCTTGGGATGAACTTCCATAAGAAAGCCATCAGATGTAGTTGAAAGTGTAAGCAACCTTTGAATTGTTGATGCATCATATCTTGGTACCAAACCAACAGAGAGTACCACCATATCTAATTCGTGTTCTTCAATTTCTCCATTAGTGGTATTTTCAACAGTAAGTATGAGATTCTTAGTTTTTGGGTCCTCTCTTATATCGCCAGGAATTCCACGAATATATTCAACTCCCAAAGCCTTACTCCTTCGGTAGAAGTCTTCAAATCCTTTTCCAAATGCTCTAATATCGATATAGAACACTTTACAGTCAATATCATGGTAATATTCTTTCAAAAGTAGTGTATCCTTTATAGTATTCATACAGCATATATTACTACAATAAGGGCTCCCTCGTGATTCACATCTTGAGCCAACACACTGAATGAATCCGATTGACTTGGGCACTTTTCTATCTGTAGGTCTTATCACTTCTCCTGTAGTAACACCTCCAGGTCCTGAAAGTATCTCAAATTCCATAGATGTTAGAACATTCTCAAACCTTGTGTAACCATACTCGTCAAATTCAGTGGGATCATAAACATCCATACCTGTGGCTACAATTATTGAACCTACATCAAATTCTATAGTTTTATCCTGATCATCAAAATCGATACATTTTTTGTCGCATTTTTCTAAACATTTACCACAAGCAATCGGATTAAATCCAAGGCATGCCTCTATATCAATAAGATATGCAGCAGGTACAGCTTGAGGAAAAGGTATGTATATAGCTTTTCGTGCAGCAAGACCTAATTGATGTTCTTTCGGTACAACAACTGGACATACTTCTACACATTCATCACATGCAGTACATTCAACTTCATCTACATATCTTACTTTCTTACGTACTTTTATATGAAAGTTACCTATATAGCCAGAAATATCCTCTATTTCTGAGTATGCTAAAAGTGTAATTTGGGGATGCCGACCGACATCCATCATCCTCGGACCGAGGATTCAGATCGCTCAGTCCATGGTGGGATAGGTCTTGTTGAGTTGTGCCATTATCCCACCAATGGAGGGTTCCTTTTCAACAAGGTATACTGGGAAACCAGATTCAGCCAGATCAAGTGCTGCTTGAATACCAGCAATACCAGCCCCTATAACAAGAGCTGATTGAGTAACAGGAACTTCCAGCTCTTCTTGTGGCTCAAGTAGTCTTGCTCTTGCAACTGCTGCTCTTACAAGATCTTTTGCCTTTTGTGTTGCCTTAACCTTATCATAATGATGTACCCAGGAGCAATGTTCTCTTATATTAGCCATTTCCATAAGATAAGGATTTAGACCAGCATCACTCACACATTTTCTGAAGGTCGGTTCGTGCATTTTTGGTGTACAAGAAGCAACAACTACTCGATTCAAATTTTCTTCTCCAACATACTTTTTTATTTCCTGTTGACCAGGTTCAGCGCAAGTATAGCGATTTTTTATAGCGAAGACCACATTATTTAACGATCTGGCATATTCAACTACATCATCACAATCAACAGTTCCAGCAATGTTCGTTCCGCATTCGCAAACAAATACACCTATTCTTATTTCATTTTCCATCTTAATTGACTCCCATTAAAATTTTGCCATAAAATGATATGAACTAACGCCAACATTCTCTTTATTTGGGATAAACCCATCCCCAATTTAATTGGGGATACCACGCTCCAATTTTCGGGTAGAAACAGGTTTATCCTGTTTCTCTTCATATTTGTAATTACAAAGTTACACTGTTTTTGTTTATGAATAAATATAACATTTTCACCATTCTTTGTGCCAACTTGCGGGAGTAAGTGTTTCATATTATTTCAATCTGTTTGCTGCTAAATTAGTTAAATCTGTAATTTTAATTTTTGCATCATCGGATATATTATCATCGTTCATTGCACATTTGAAATGAATCTGACACTTTGGACAAGTGGTAATGAGAATATCCGCACCAGTAGATTTAGCCTCTTTAAGCCTATCAATTTGTATTTGTTTTGAAACACTATTACAGTTAGTCCAGGCACTTGTTCCACAGCAAATTGCACTCTGTCTGCTTCTCTGCATCTCGATCAATTGAACCCCTTCGATGGCTTTCATAATATCTCTCGGTTGTTCATATATACCGGAGTATCTTCCCAACCTGCATGGGTCTTGATAAGTTATTTTTAATTGTTTTCTAAACTTTTTAAATTTCAGTTTATTATCTGATAGATTTTCAGCAAGAAACTCAGAGATATGGATTACTTCCATACCCAAATCGCCTACATATTTTGGATAATCTACTTTAAGAGTTGTATAACATTCTGGACATGAGACGATTATTTTCTTACAATTTGTTTTTTGAATTTCTCTCATATTATGTTCAGCTAAACGCTTGAAATTCTCAACATCACCTGTCCAGAGCAGATCATGCCCACAACATCGCTCATTCTCCATTATCACAGGTTCTATACCTAAGTAATTTAATAATTTAACTGTACTTTTAGCAATACTGATTGTATTCAAATCCAGATCAGTAAAAAATGCATCAAAATAGGGTAAACAGCCAACAAAATATAAATACTCACTTTTATTGGAGTACTTTAGATTCTTTGATATCCATTTAAGCCGATTCTGTTTCAGATCAGGTTTAGTCATAATTCTCATTAACGATTGAAGAGCACCACTATGTGAACATTCACCTAAATGTCCGATTTTACTTGCCTCTATCCTAACATATCTAATAAACTCAGAATAATAAACATCTGATGGACATCGTTCATTACACATCCTACAAGTAAGGCATTCCCAAAGAAGATTATTTTTCAATAAATCTTCAGAGGAGCCATGTAGGGCTCTTCCAATTACACGACGAGGAGAATAATCTGGATTGCGTAAAGCAATAGGACAAATGGATGTACACTTTCCGCAGTCAAGGCAATAATATGTTTTTGTTCTCTTTATAGCATCAACTATGGTAGTCATTATATTCAATTTTCCTTATTTTAAATGACTTGGACCTATATTTTTCACTCTTTTAACAAATCTATTTACCCTTTTTACAAATAGTGCATCTTCTCCAACAGAAAAGGTCAGAACACCTAATCTCTCTTTTTCGATTCCCAGAAGATGTATCACATTCTTGGCTATATTATAGTGTTCCTCAACTAATTTCTTAGAAAAATTATAACGGCATTCTTCAGGAGAACATCCAAGTAGTAACACGCCATCTGCTCCAAACTCAAAAGCTCTGAATATGAAAGAAGGATTAATTCTTCCAAGGCATATTACTCTAATACAATGTATATTTGCAGATAAACGAAATTTTTCTTTCTTAAGTATTGCATAAGCGCTCCAATTACAGGCAAAACAGATTATTTTGGGCTTAAATGTATTTTGATTATTTATCTTTTTGTTCATATCTACTTCACTACTATCTTTGAAGCATTTTCTCTATTGTTTCGTTGATTCGCAAATCAGTAAAATATCCTACTTGTATAGCACCAGATGGACAGATAGCAGCACAAGCTCCACATCCTCTGCAGGTTGATTGGTCAATCTTGGCTACAAAGATACTTTTTACATTTTCTTCTATTGTGATAACAGAATATTCGCAAATTTCCCCACATCGTCCACAGCCCCGGCAGAACTCCTCTATAACATTACAAACTACTGGCTCAACTACTACGGATACATTTTTCATATCAGAACTTTCAATGATTGCATCCCAGGGTTTCTCATCTAGTGGGAACCTTTCTGGCACCCATGGAATCCTTATTAGAATCTCTTGCCCTATGGTTTTAGGAATTGAGACAGTTATCAGCTTGTTTTGACAATCTTTAATGCACTCAACGCATTCGTTACAAGGGCCACACATCAAGCATCGCTTTGCTTCCTCTATTGTCTGTTCATCTGTGGGAAGGAGTTCAACTTCTCGGAAATTATTCTTTCTGCTTTTGGGAAGCAATGTAGGAATTCGAATGCGTTTCTTTTCTTCTGGAATCAAGTCTTCAATTATTAATTCAGATTCTTCTACTTCAATAGGTTCCTTGACTATTTTTAAGTCTTTTCTCATTAAGTATCGGTCAATCGATATAGCTGCTTTGTGGCCGGCAGCAATAGCCTCGATCACTGTCTTTGGTCCAGTTACAGTATCACCTCCAGCGAAAAATCCTGGTAGATTAGTAGCAAGGGTATCGGGATCAACCACAAAGCAATTCCATCTAGAGCTCTCAAATCCATGGTTTTCTGGCAACCAGGAGAGATCGGGTTCCTGTCCCATTGCTGGAATTATCACATCAGCAGAAATCACAAAATTAGAATTTTCAACAGTGATTGGTTGCCGTCTTCCTACAATATCAGGTTCACTTAGTCTCAATTTGATACACTCGAGACCGTTGACCTTGCCATCATTACCCAACACATTGATAGGGGAGGTGAGATAATGAATTTTTACACCTTCAATTTCAGCTTCATCAATTTCTTGTTCATCCACTGGCATTTCATTTCTTGATTTCGAATACACCAGGTGTACATCATCGCAACCCAAGCGAAGGGCTGTTCTTGCAGAATCTATCGCTGGATGCCCACCACCTATGACTACTACTATCCTGCCAGGTTTGCTCTTGTCTCCAAGATTTACCCTTCTTAAAAATTCAAGACTATAAATAACTCCCTTAAACTTATCTTCACCAGGAATTCCTAATTTTAGATCATTATGAGCACCAGTGGCAATGAATACTGCCTTGTACCCATTCTTAATAAGATCGTTAAGCACTATATCTTTCCCAACTTTGGTATTAGTTTTAACTTTAATACCGAGATCTAAAATTGCTTCTATCTCAGTCTTTATTATTTCTTTTGGTAAACGAAAATCTGGGACTCCTACAGAGAGCATGCCTCCTAAAACGGAAAGAGCTTCGAAGACTGTAATCCTGTATCCTAAACGAGCAAGATCGCTGGCAGCAGTGAGACCTGCAGGACCTGAACCAATGATAGCAATTTTCGGGGAATTGAGAATTGATGATTGTGGTTTGTAAGTAAGCTTTTCTCTTTTTGTCTTTCTCAGTCTGATTTCGTAATCTGCAACAAATCGCTTTAACGAATGGATTGCAATTGGCTTATCAAATTCTCCTCTATTGCACTCCATTTCGCATGGATGTATGCACACACGTCCGCAAATTGCAGGGAAGGGATTGGTGCGTTTGATTACTTCCAAAGCTTTGTCGAATTTGCCTGCAGCAATCAAGCCGATGTAAGCCTTCACATTCTGATCTATAGGACAAGCAACTTTACATTGAGAAGCCTTTATCTTACTAAGAGCATAAGGACCGAATTCAACCTGTGGAAAACGAATATGTACATCTGTCTTGTCTGAAATAGTTTGTATATCAGTAATGTTAAGTTTCAGCTTAGTTTTGCCTGTTGGTTTCATCTCTTCCTAGTTCGTTCCAAAAATTCAAAGTATTGTTTTACAGGTTTTATTTCTATATTTCTTGCTGCGAATATGGGATGAGTATTTAGCTGATCCCTAAACCTTTGATCTACTTCACAATGGTAACATCTAAAACTGTTAGCACAAAGTCCATAGGACATTATACCCATGAGTGTATATCTACACAGTCTCTCGTTCCCTGGTAATTTACGAAATCTCTCAACAGTTTCCAATTCCATCTTAATGGCACCAGTCGGGCAGACCCAAGAACAGGCACCGCATCCAATACAGATATCCGAAGGCATAGCAAACGGTGTATCTACCTCGCGGTCAATACCTCTACTGGCAAACCCGATGGCATTTTCTCCCACTATCTGGCTACAGATATTGACACATAAACCACAGAGTATACAATCCTCATCCAAATTTTCAAATCTTGATTTCTTGATACCGAACTCAGCCGCCAAATCCTGAATTATTTTTACATTCGGGCAACGTGCCAGCAGAGTCTCAACAACCATCTTGCGAATTTTTATCACCTTCTCAGATTGAGTCCAGACCTTTATGCCGTCTTCTACAGGATAGTTACATGCGGTCACAAACCTGGTCCTCTTACCTCGAACAACCTCAACTGTACAGAGTCGACAGACACCATACGGCTCAAGTGCCTCGTGATAGCAAAGAGTCGGTATCTTAATGCCAACCTTTTTAGCAACCTTAATGAGTGGGGTTCTTTTCTCGGCCTGAACCTCTCTGCCATCAATCGTCAGAGTGACTAATTTCTCTGATTTTTTCATTTCTTTATTATGGCGTTAAATTTACAGATATCGTAACATGTCCCACATTTAATACATTTATTTTGATCGATAGTGTGTGGTTTCTTCTTTTCACCTCTAATAGCATCCTCTGGACAGACCTTGATACAAGCCATACAGCCGGTACATTTCTCTCTATCAATCGAGTATTGAATCAGTTCCTTACAGACACCAGCGGGACATTTTTTATTTCTGATATGGGCTTCGTATTCATCTCGAAAATATTTAATAGTACTCAGGACCGGGTTAGGTGCAGAGCTACCTAAAGCACAAAGGGCAGCAGCTTTCATCCATTCAGATAACTCCTTGAGAAGCTCGATATCACCCTCTTTTCCTCTACCTTCGGTTATGTTTGTCAATATAGTTAACATATTCCTGATACCTTCACGGCAGGGGACACATTTACCACAAGATTCCCCTTTTAAGAAATTTATAAAATATTTAGCAATATCAACCATACAGTTATCTTCGTCCATTACAACCATACCACCAGAACCCATCATCGAGCCTACCTCAGTTAGTCTGTCAAAATCGACTGGCAGATCAAGTAAACTCTCCGGGATGAATCCACCTGAAGGTCCACCGGTCTGAACAGCTTTGAATTTCTTATCATTCGGTATACCACCACCAATATCGAATATTATCTTACGAAGTGTTATACCCATCGGCACCTCAACCAAACCTGTATTATGAACCTTACCAGCTAAAGAGAAAACCTTGGTGCCTTTGCTACCACCCCAGGGATTATCAGTAACATCACCGGGGCCAATTGAGGTAAACCATTTCGCACCTTTCAAGATGATCACTGGTACATTTACCCAGGTTTCAACATTATTTAAACAGCTTGGTCTATTCCACAACCCATATTCGACGGTATGAATATATTT
>JAGMCF010000128.1 GCA_023129415.1 Candidatus Cloacimonadota bacterium | reverse complement strand
TTGAACTTTCTGCTGCGACCTTTCCCTTCAATAATCCAAAGAGATAAACCACTAACCCGGAAAGCCCCCAAAATATAAGGAACGCTATTATATTAGCACTAACTGCCACCCCATTACAAAATCCAACTGTCAATGGAAAAAGAAGGAAAAATTTACTTTCAAATTCAGGTTTTACATTTTTCAATGAGTATATTAGAATTATCAGACTTAGAATGTTTATAAAAAGTAATATAAAATTGGAAAGCGAGTCGGACTGCAAAACAATTCCATTGAGCATTGGAAAACTTAAATTTCCAGCAGAAAAGATTCTAATGCTAAAATAGAGAGTAGAGGAAACTCCAGCAAATGTTAAAATTTTCTTAAGAATCTTTGGTGAAAATATGTTAATAATTGTAGTTATAACAGGTATTAAAACTACTAAAACTAAATAATTATTTAACATCTAATTTACCTTTTTTACTTTGACTTTGTCATACTAAAGAAGATTATTTCGGAGTGCGAAAACGAATCCCACTTTCGTGGGAGGAACTTTTCGTCCCGACTGGTCGTGGCTGAAAGTTCGTCTCGATTTCTCGGAACTCGTTTCAGCCTTGCTTCGCCGAAGCGCCTGCTCACTGTAGAACTTCTGAAGGCGGGCTTCGCGAAGGCAAGCACTCCAAATTTACAATTAATCTGAAAGTATCATAGTTCAAAAATTTTTTCTAAAGGGGATAAATTATTGGGATAAAATTTTGTTCGGATTTTTTCTGTCTTTTCACGAGAAAGTTTCAACAGACTTTCTTCTAGTTTTCTACCATTAGTGTCAAAAACCTTTAGACTTCGTTCCGTGCAGCAGTAGCAGGGATCAACCGCTGCAAGAGTAATAAGAGCATCTGCAAGTGGAATGCCAATGCAAGAGGCTTTGTAAGTAGGTATATTTGAATAACTGGGAGCACGAACTTTATGTCTTACCGGACGATTTGTGCCATCACTTCGTATGTAATGAAAAACTTCGCCGCGGGGTGCTTCATATCTGCCAATTCCTTCACCTGGTGAAATCTCTTTTACTTTATTTATAACTGGACCCTGGATTTTTTCAAATGCTTTTAGACATTGTCTTATGATATTACACGATTCAATTATTTCTAATATTCTAACAACAGCTTTATCAAACACATCACCATTTTGTGTAACAATCACTTTAACATCTACCACTTCATAGGCAGTGGGGTCATCTCTTCGGACATCAATATCATAACCAGAAGCACGGGCAGTTGGTCCATTTGCACAATAATTGATTGCATCTTCTTTGGTTAATATACCAACCCCTTTTAATCGTGATTTTAACACAGGGTCATCATTGACAGCACCAGCAAGCATAACCATTTTCTTCTCAAGCATATCAAGCACAGGATTTATCGCAGGAATCAAAGAATTATCAAAATCTCTACCCACACCTCCAACACGCATCATTGCATAATGATTCCTATTACCAGTAATTTTTTCAGAAAGCCGTAATATTGGTTCTCTATATTTCCAAGCCCACATCCAGAGAGTATCATATCCTATAAAATGACCGGCTAATCCCACCCAAAGCAAATGACTATGAATCCTCTCTAATTCTCCAATTAACACACGGATATATTTTGCTCTTTCTGGAATTTCTACATTATCAATATCTTCAATAGCATTAACACATGCAAATGGATGAGAGGTAGAACATATTCCACAGATTCTCTCAACTAAAAATATTGATTGTGTAAATGTTCTTGTTTCAGAAATTTTTTCATGCCCACGATGCATCCAGCCAGTTTCCATTTCAATATCAACAACTTTTTCACCCTCAACTTTTATATTGAAAAATTCAGCTTCTTCTAAAAGCGGATGAAAAGGACCTAATGGAATCCTGCATTTGCTCATTAATTCTCCTAAAAAATTTTAGCCACAGATAGCCACGGATAACCACCGATTTAATATCAAAATTTTGCATTTTTATTTTTGCCTTTTACCTTTTGCCTTCTGAATTTCTCTTGAATCTCATCGGATGGTCATCCTCAGAAAATTCTGGACTGTTAATAGTAAGCAATTTTTTCAAATCTGGATGACCTTTGAACTTAATTCCAAAAAGATCATACATCTCCCTTTCAATCCAGTTTGCACCCTCAAGAATTGGAGTAATAGAATTTATCTCAGGATTTTCAAGACATGTCTTAACTCGTGGATTATAATATGTTCCTGTTGTATCATCAGTAAAATGATAAAGAACTTCCAGTCCATCATAAACTTCAGTAGCAGTACATGTTGATAGCCGACATTTCATTGTGTTGAAAAGATAATCAGCAACCTCTCGCAGATCTTCGTTATCAACATTAAAATAATATCTTCTTTTCTTTTCTATAATTTTAGAAAATTTGTCTTTAAACTTCTCAAAAAATATTTTCTCTTTTCCGTTCATTTCAAAGTTCCTAATAATTTTACTATTCCATCGATCATAGCTTCAGGTTTAGGAGGGCAGCCAGGAATAAATGCATTCACTGGAATAATTTTATCTAATGGTGCACCGGCTCTGTTATAGCTTTGCTTAAAAGTAGCACCACCTATAGTGCAAGTTCCAATACCAACAACAAACACGGGCTTTGGTGCCTGCTCATATAACTGTTTTATTCTTGGTGCTATCTTATGTGAAACAATTCCTGTAACGAGCAAGACATCAGCATGTCTAACAGAACCAACAAGTTTCATCCCAAATCTTTCAATATCATATCCTGGGGTTATCAAATCAAGAATCTCAATATCACAATTATTACACGGACTTGCACTCGCATGAAACACCCAGATAGATTTCTTTATAATCTTATTATAGAAAGCCATATATTACACTCCTAAAATTGCTAAGATAACAGCAACCAAAGCCAGAGGACTGGCATATTTCCAGAAGAAACTTATAGCTGTATCAATTCTTACACGGGGATTTGTATTTTTTATTAATATCATAATAACTACAATCAACAAATATTTTAAAACTCCAGCAATAATACTTCCAATAGATGCAAAGCTAATTCCTCCCCAGAATAGAATAACTAAAAGCAAAGGCATAAACACATACATCATAAAATGAGATAATTTCCAGAATGCAAGCAGTGGACCTGAATATTCTATCAATGTGCCTTCAATAATTTCAGTCTCAGCCTCTGGTATATCAAATGGTACCATAGCCATTTTTGCTTGAAGACAAATTATGCCAATAATAAAAGCAATAATCCCTGAAGCTGAACCTATTATCATTCCATTAGCTTGCTGATAACTTAATATTTGAGTTAAATCAATTTTATATCCTGCATGTATTATTGGTACTAAAATAACAAGTATAAATGCTAATTCATCTGAAAGCAAAAGTTTCATCTCTCTTCCAGCACCTATGCTTGAATAAATATTCCCTGTTGAAGATGCTCCAAGAATCAATGCAACTGAGTAGATCATCATAAGATATATTATGAATATTAAGTCTCCCCCAATGCCTAAATTAAAGAAAAAAGCAGTACCAACTAAAGTGGAGGTTATCAAGACAGATGCAAAAGCAATGATTGGAGCAATGACAAATATAAAATAAGGAGAATTTTTTACTAATATAACTTCCTTACCCCATAATTTAAAGATATCATAAAAGTTCTGAAAAAATGGAGGTCCAACTCGGAATTGAACTCTTGCACTAACCTTCCTGTCAATCCATCCTACAATCATCCCAAAAACTGAAACAAACAAAAACCCAGGGAAAATTAGTAAATAAAATAAATATTTCAATAGCATAAATTCTCCAATAAAGTTAATTCAACACAGAAGAACACTGATAAGACACTGAAAAACACGGATAAAGAAAAAAAATTCTTTTTCTGTATTTTTCCGCGTCCCCGATTTAATCGGGGATTGGTAGTGTTCATCTCCGTGTTATTTATATCCTGAAATAGCAAGGTGAATATTCCTAAATCTTATTTTCTTTCTCTCGCCAACTTGGAGTTTTTATAACCATATAGTCACCAACAAAATAAAGATTCTCATCAGGATTTTCTTCTTCAATATCAATAATTTTCACAGAATCATTTTCAGCAGTTTCTACACAAAGAGGAATATACTCGGGGTCTTCATTTAATTGATTTAAACAATAATCACATTTTGAAGTGATATAGTTTATAACTTCAGGAAATATTGTTCCAAAAGGGCAGGCTAAAATACAGCTTTTACAACCCACACATCTCATATTGTATCTTTTCACAAGATGGGTTTCCGTTAGTTCTAATGCCTCTTTCGGACATGCATCTACACAAAATGCTTCCTTACATTGTCTACAAAAAACTCCAAATTCTGCTATCTCCACCAAAGAAAATATACCCCTGTTAGTACCTTCATGATAAAGATATTCACAATCTATTTTTTCCAGAGCTTCTTTATCCTTCACAAGTGTTGTTATATCAATTAAAAGCTTTCTCATTATAATATATTTCCTTCGTTTTCTGCCACGAACTACACTAACTTTCACGAACTTAATTCATAATTTTAATAATAACTTTAATATCTATTAAGATAAATCTTTTTTCGTGGTCTTTCGTGTGATTTTGTGGCTAATTCAACTTTCATTCCCAGATTTTCTCTTCATCTTTTATCACATCATATGTAAATACAGGACCGTCTTTGCAAGCATAATATTTACCCATTACACAGTGACGGCATTGACCAAATCCGCAATACATTTTCTTTTCCATAGAAAGATAGATATTTTCATCTTTAAAACCTTTATCAACAAGAGCAAAAGTTCCAAATTTCATCATAACAGGAGGTCCACAAGCCACAGCAACAGCATCTTCAGTATTAATTTTAATATCATCTAAAAGAACAGTAACTACACCTACTTTCTCATCCCATTTTTGTCCCTCAGGTATTGTATCCACAGAACGAAAGAGATGGATTTTATCGTACTTTCTCCACACATCAAAATGGTCTTTATATATCATATCTTCCGGAGTGCGAGCTCCGAAACATACAGTAATACTTTTATAATCATCAATGTCATGAATCAATGTAAGAAGCAAACAGCGTAAGGGAGCCAATCCAACACCACCACCTAAAAGCAAAACATCTTTTCCTTTAAATTTATCTAAAGGATAACCCTTTCCATACGGACCTCTAATGCCAAGCACATCACCTTTTTTCAATCTATGAACAGCTCCAGTGACAAACCCTGCTTTCATAATAGTAATATCCATTTCTTCTTTTTCATAATGTGAAGAGGAAGGTGTGAACGGAGCTTCACCAATACCAGGAACGGTGAGTTCAACAAATTGACCGGTCTCAAACTCAAATGATTTTTCTGGTTTGATACGAAAAGTTTTGATGGTGGGAGATTCTGTTATTATATCAAGCACATCAGCTTTTAATACTTCATAAGGATTAGGATTTGTCAAATCCAAAGCATTTTCTTTAGGCATAACTAAACCTCCTGTAAACTTTGGATAACTTCTCTTAAATCAATTCCTGCCGGGCAAGTAGAAATACATCTGCCACAACCCGTACATCCTAATTTTGAAAAACTATTGTTTATTCTAATAAATTTTGTTTGATATCTATGTCTGAATCTTTCCCATAATTTCGGTCTCGGGCTATCACCACCTGCAACTCTTGCATATCCAGATAACTGGCAAGAATCCCAGGTCCGAATTTTTTTGAAGTTACCATTTTCACTTTCATCATTAAGAATGATACAATAACAGGTAGGGCAAATATTCGTACAACCACCACATTCAACGCATTCTGCAGATAATTCTTTCCAGGTTGCTTCATCCTTATTATCAGAAATAACATCATACTTTCTATCTGGAGAATAATCTGAATTAATATCTGAGAGTTTTTTTCTAATCTCCGCATGTTGGGCTTCTATTTTATTTTTTTCCTCGTATGAAGCATCTCTGACTGAGCAATATTTCTTAATAAGTTCTAGTAACTCATCGCCTTTCTTGCTACCTATAGTAATGAGAAAATTATCATTAACAGGGCTTAGGTTAAGATCATAAATACAGGTTCCATCTTCAGATTTTTCAGGATATGGAGGGTAATCTAAAAGCACACAATGACAAGAAGAAAGAGCATCTGTGCAATCAGAGCTAATTATATATGTATTATCCCTCCAGATTTTGTAATTTGGTTCAACAAAATTATCTTCTAAAAGTGCTGAATCCAAAACTTCTAATGCAAGAAGATCACAATTTTTTACTCCTACAATAATCCGTTTCATTTTTTTTGCAGATGCTGGAAGCACACTTTCTATTGGTAAATAGAATAATGTTTTAATTGGATCTATTGTCCGATATTTGTTTATAATAAATTCTTTATTGTCAGAAAATTTTTTATAAGATAAATTGTCTTCATCTAATTCAGAGGCATAAGGAATAAAAATATCAAAATCAGTTTTAACATTTTCAAAGAAATGTAATAAATCTGACTTAGAAATAATCATCTTCTTTCCTTTACCTGTTTTGAGTTAAAATATTTTAATTCAAACCAATAAGAATAGAAACAGTATGGGAATCCAGACTCACATTTTAAATCGGAAAAGGTTTGCAAAATCTTGCGTGTCAAGTTTTTTAGGTTAACGAAAGTAAACGATACAAATCAAAAAAACAAACCTGATTTTTTACTTCCTTCAGGTAATTTATATTTCCTATGAGCTATGAAATTGTCAGTAATAGTTAATAGAATATTTAATAATAAATTGTAAAGTGCTGTTCCTGTAAAAAGTTAAATTCTCTTTCTAATAAATATCCAGCTTCTTCCATTTCTCGTATAATAATTTCTTTAAGAACATAATGTCCAAATATTCCACGAAAAGTGAAAAATTTACCCTTTTTATATTCTATAATGATAATCTTGCCGTCTGGTTTTAGAAAATCTTTTAAATTTCTAAAATACTTAACTCGATTTGGTATATGATGTGTAACATTACGCATAAATATAAAATCTAAACTTTTTTCGGGTAAAACTAATTTATCTTCTTTAGCAAAGGTTGTTATGACATTGTCCAATCCCTTTTCTTTAGCACTATTCTTGACAAACTCTAAAAATCCTCGATTTGTATCAACTGCATAAATGTTCCCTTTTTTTCCTACCATTTCCG
Organism: Candidatus Cloacimonadota bacterium; assembly: GCA_023129415.1. Lineage (GTDB taxonomy): Bacteria > Cloacimonadota > Cloacimonadia > JGIOTU-2 > JGIOTU-2 > JAGMCF01. The sequence goes on along the minus strand of JAGMCF010000128.1, from coordinate 4,090 downwards.
CAAATCGAAGAGAAAAGTAACCTCCTCCAACTCCGATTTCGGCAATACTCTGTCCAGGTTTTAATGCTATAGCTTCTATAATTTGATCAGGTTTGTTTTTCGGATTAGAAGCTTTTCTATTGAACATTTTTGTTTGAAAGTTCTTCATTTTTTTACCTCCAGTATTAATATTCTTCTTAAGTCAATTGCATATAACGTTTATGTGTACTGCGTTTTATCGCAGACACGATGTTATACGATTTAATCATTTTACAAAACACAACCAAACCCGAACTGACTACAAAACTTAAACCGTTCTCCCAATTTAATTGGGGAGAATCCATATAGAGGGAAGAAGCAGTAAAAGACAGGTTGTAAGGAATGGATTTCCGTTTTCACCCGTCTGGGCGCCGAGACCGATGGGAATGACACTCGTCTTGGCGGAGCAAGCCGTAGCCAGAGATGAAGTGAAATATCTCATTTTGCAGATTTCATTTCAGCTCTTCAGCAAATTTCCTTGCTTTTTTCAAATCTTGCTCGTTAGGTCTTCCTCTATTGATTCCTCCAACAATTTTAAATGGACCCCATGTATCGAATCCTTTACAAGAAAATTCTCCAACGATATCGAAACCCTTTTCCAGTAATTTCTCTTTTAAGGATTTATTGTAGTCTTTATTAGTTCCGCTGGTTGAAAAAATAAATGCTTTTTTATTTTGTCCCTGAAACAATTTATCAACAAAATTCAATAAAACCTTGTGATGTTTACCGCCATAAATACCTGAACCGAAACCAATTAAATCATATTTAGATAATTCGTTTATGTCAATTTCATTCGGTTTAACTAATTTCGCATTCAAAACTTTTGCCATTACTTTGGCTATTTTTTCAGTATTGCCATGATGTATTGAAACATAAATAAGTAATGTTTTCATATCGACACTCCCATATTATTTTTTTCTTGTATGTTACAAATTATATCTAATCTTTTCATTGATTACCTCTCGGAATGTGTGCCATTAAGTTCACGAAACACTAAGTCTGACGAAACAGAGTTCCGTGGGCAATTATGTTCACTTCCGGTAGTTGCTGGATAGGAACAAGCCAAGAACTCTCATTAACCACTGGCTTTTTAACCTGTGAAATCCGCAGGATATTTCATCAGGTCAGCCAGTGGTGGAAGGATATAAAATACTTCATTAACCGTTTCAACGGTTTACCTTATTCTAACCCGGAAGCCGTTAAAACGGCTGGGAGAATAGGATGTGTCTTTTTTTCCCACCAGTTGAAACTGGTGGTTAATGAGAAAAAGTTTTTTTGTCATTTCATCCTTCTGATCAATATTTCTCAGGTTTATCATACTCTATCTTTTTGATATTGAATCTAACATAACTATAATCTTCTTCTTTTAATTTCCAGATCGCTTCAATTTCTGTTGGAATAATCGCATCATTTATCTCTTTATAGTTCCTGAATTTTCCAACCCATGTTTCTATATTCTCCTCACCCAAATATCTTTTTGTCTTCATCTGTGTTATTTCGTTTCTATCATTAAAACTTACATCATAATAAACTGAGATGTCATTATAATTGAAAGTTAATTTTGCAGAAGAAGAATCGATCGGTGACCATTGCAGATTTTCAGAGGGCAAGAGATTTGTCGGGAACCAGACGCTTTCACCGAGCCAGCGAAGCAGTTCTCCCTGATCAATTTTATCACCTTGACTATTTACAATTCTAAATAAAGAAAAAAGTGATACAACCAGCCTTCCTTTGTCTGCAATATATGTATCACGAGCTGTAAACATAGAAGTTTTTCCTTTCCAGATAAAACCGGGTTTTTCGCCAGTGAAGTATTGTTCGCCTTTTATATTGATCCAATCTTTTTTGGGATCAGTTTTAAATTGTCCGTCGTGGATTAATCTAACATAACTGATGTAAGGTTGTCCGTCTTTCAAAACATGTTTGAAGTATCGTTGAACCGGTTCAGGCAGACCTTCTAACTGTTGATAGTTAAATGTTCTATTGGAAATATCTCCGGATAAAGAAAAGAGTTCAGCCACCTCTTTGCTGTGTTGGTTCGATAGAGCTTTTATTTTGATGATAACGGCAATTATGACAAATACAATTATCAATAATAAGATCATCATAGTTGTTCTCCTCATAATATTTATTCTCCTTTTTCTTGGTTGGATTATTTTTATTAATCCGTATTGTTATATTTATTTCCCATTACATATTCCTCTTTTATAACTTATATTTCGTGTTACGTTCCCAGCATATACGACGTTTTTCGATAGCAAAATATCCCGAAGGGCAAGGGCGTAAGCCCATAGCGTATATGATATGTTAGGCGAAGTTGGCACTGTTTTCCCAAGATTCTAACAGCCACTTCTTCCATCTTTTTTCAAAATTTTTTAAATCCGCACTGATTATTCCGAGCACATTTCCGTTGTTACATTCTTTCACAATTCTAAGGATTATCTCCGTTCCATAAGTTCTTTCAATGAACATAACAATTGTCCAGCCCCACTCATAACATAGCTGCGTGCTTGCTCGAATTATTTCAATATCAGGAATACGCTTTTCTTTAATACCTTTCAATACAGGTTGTCTAAATTCATCCTCATACCTCCACTGTCCAGCTAAGCAAGCGGCCAGTCCTTCACTCCACCATCTTGGAGTGGTTTCAATATCAGGGGTAAGATACTCTTCAAAGACATGGGTTAGTTCATGGAACACGAGTCTCCTATATTCATCTAGATTATATTCATATATAGAATGATCTTTGTATGCAGAAGGAGAAAGAAAGACTATATCGGTTTTTTGAGGCTGTGCTATTCTAGCAGGATTAGAAGGTATTTCTATATCAACACCCAGCAAATTTATCACGATATGGTCATATTCGCTTCTATTGAGGACCAATATTGCTCTAATCGGAGGGAAAAGATCTCTTATGCAAAAATATTTTGAAAGAAAAACAAGTGCTTCTTTCAGAACAATAAAAGTTTCCTCAGCCGATGCTTCATCTCCTTCTATGTATCTAACTTCTATGTTGTGCCTGCGAAGTGTTAAGTAATTATCTATCATATTATGCCTCCCAAATAATTTCGCATAACCGGTTTGAATAAACACTCATTTTAATGGCGTTTATTTTTGTGTGTGGTTACTCATCCCTTATTAATTCAAATTCACCTCCGCCTTGTTTTAATATCATTTTATTTTCTTTTGGTACAAACTCAAATTTTAACATTGCTTGGTCAAATTTAAATTTATGAAGTTCGTATGCTTCCAAAGGGAATGATGGTTGACCGGTTGCTTGTGCAATAAGCACAGTGCTATCTTTAGATATTGTTATTTTTAACGGATTTCTTGAACTGCTATATACACCTAAGTATTGGTCTAAATCTTCACTTTTAAGTTTCATACCTAATTTGAATTCTGGTAAAATATATTCCTTTCCATAATAAATATTTAATGCTCCAAGTTGTATTTCATTCATTGGCATTGCAACACCATTTGAAGTGTAGGCTATAAAAACACTATCCTCAGGAAAATAAGTAACCTTTGACTGAAATCCGTCTATTCCTCCAGTATGCCCAAATCCTTTTTTATCAAATAATGGAAACATGCCAATACCATAGCCATCAACGATTTTTTTCATCTCATTTAATGAATTATCAGAAACTAATTTAACGTTAAATAGATGATTGTAAAAGATATTCAAATCGGTTGAGTTTGAAACAATACCTCCAGCACCAACTGGGACACTCATATCAGTCTCTGTCGATAAATTCCAGGAATAAATTTTAGTATAGGATAATGCTTCATTCTCTGCTGTATTGATTTTTCCTCCGTAATATGTGTTCTTTAAACGGCAAGGATCTATTATTCTTTTTTTAAGGATTTCTGAATATTCTTTATGTTCTATTTTTTCAGCAATATAGGAAAGTAAAACATAGTTTGTATTTGAATACTCTGCTTTTTCATTAGGTTTAAAAACAATTCCATTCTCAATGAATATTTTAAGGACTTCTGACTTTGAATGTGGTTTTTCCATCCAATTTTGATAATCTTTTGAATTTGTAAAATTATAGAGTCCGCTTCTGTGCCT
>JAGMCF010000127.1 GCA_023129415.1 Candidatus Cloacimonadota bacterium | reverse complement strand
TATAGCATCAAAAAACACAGTAACTAATGAATCACCACCAGCTGGGACTATACCAGAATATTCGCTAAGCCATATCCATGGAGGCGTACCACCACCCTGGAATCCTAAACCTGCGACTTCTGCACCGCCGTTAAAAGTACCAACTAATGCTGTGGCACCGGTAGAAGTATCTACAATTCGAAGTTGACCAGCTCCCACAGTATTATTATAAGCCGCCATATAAACAATATCGCTTTCAGGGTCCCATGACATAGATTGAGCATAGTTACCATCAAAACCAACTGATCCAACATAAGTTCCATGTCCATCATCTTTATCAATTGCATATAAAGCGTCATCTACAATATCAAAACCCCACAGATTACCTTCACCATCACAAGCCATAGAGATTATAAGTCCACCAGCATTTATCAATCCAATTAGTGTGGCTGAACCTGTAGTCAAATCAATTGTGTATAGATATGAATTGGATCCGTAATAAGAGGCAGCATACATTGTTCCATCGGTTTTATCACAAGCTAAATCTGTAGATGCCTGTGTAGGACCAATTAATGTAAATACACCTGTTTCAATATCAACTGCATAAAGATTAATGGTGTAGTAATCTATAGCATAGAAATTATCATCTATATCAAAGTCAGCAGCAAAGGGGGAGTAAGTCATAGGAATTGTTGTAAGCCAAGTTCCTGGATCGTCGGTATCGAAAGTTACGAAGTCAGAGCCTGGATACACATTAAATGCATAAGCTGTTGTACCCCTTAATGGATTTATCATTGGTGTAGTAGAACTATTAGTTGGTTCTCCATTTTGAGGTGCAAGAGATAATGAGAGTTTGTCTTTAGACCTTGGAAAATCAGTTGTTGCAGGTGGAATATTAATTATTAAGGCTTCTGGAAATTCAATGTTTGCATACCACTCTAATGGAGCAGTACCAAGATTGCTTACGGTAAGGTATTCTTCACCTTGAGTATTTGGATTAAGAGTTATTGTTACAAATTCAGGATGAACCCAAATTTCAGGTATTCCCATTACAACATCATATACAAGAGTTGAATCTGGAAAAACAGTAAAGGTATCCTCTACTGTATAATAAGGAAAGCATTCACAAGTAAAGTCATAGAATTGGGCTATAATCGGGTCAATTTGATAATAGCCAAACGGATCTGTTTCAACACTGTATCTTCCTAATGGATGCAATGCTCCCATTACTGTAATTTGAGCATCTTCAATTGGGATTCCATCTGGATCTGTCACAGTTCCTTGCAATGCACCATATGGTGGTGGATCACCAAGACCAAGTATTACATCATCTATATACCAGCCGGGATAATTATTAACAGAGGAATCAGTACCAAAGTGCCATCTTATGAGTGCTGTTTCACCTATGTAACCAGAAAGATCAAATACAGCATCAACCCAACCACCTGAATTGGCAGTATAACCTGGCTCACCACCAAGTCCAGTAATAGAGTCATCAGGATAACCACCATCTGGAATGATAACAGTCCATATTACACCATTGTCAGTGGAAATTTTTACATTTCCTCCATCATAGCTGTTCTCTGTATAATACCAATGAGAGAACATTAGTAGGCAGTTCCCAGTAGTAAGTTCCATTCCTGGGGTATCTAATGTCCAGCTCGCATTATTAATATAATTGCCAGTTAGAACAGTTCCCCACAAATTTTCACCTGAATGTGCATTGGGAGGTCCAGCAGTAGCATGACCCCATTGCCATCCATTTGGATCATTACTTGTGTAACCACCATCATCAAGTTCAAAGTCTTCTATATTTAGAATAATTGGTGTTGCAGAAGCATAATTAGATGGTGCTGATTCGCCAACTGTGTATACTGCTGTTACCCAATATGTATATTCTATTCCTACTGCAACAATCTCGTCCCTATAATAGCGTGGGTCTTCAACTGGAATATAATCAATCTTTCCTACATCTTCTTTATACACATTATATCCTTCAAGAACAAGGTCACGGTTTAATACTGTAATTTCATAAGAATTAAGTTCACTATTTGGTATGATATATTGAGGATTGTTGAAATTGCTCATTGTGACACTATTACGAATTGAAGTAATTTCATCATCTGGTAGTGCACTTTGATTATAGTTTACATCACCAACTGTAATCTCTGTCAATTCACCTTGCACCATTGCAGTTGCACGAAGCATAAATACACCGGGAACTGTACCTGCTGCTGTATGGAAGAGCTGCCAAATTGTACCATCAGTATACCAGTCTAAGCCAGCATTAGCATTGGGACCATTCTCATCATAACCAATCCAATTAGATTGTGCAGACTCATAATTGTAATGGATCAATGCATAGAACTCTCCACTAAATGGTACATTAGGACATGAAATAGTTGTCCAGGTATCAGCAATTGGAACAAATGATTCACTTGAACCAACAAGATTATGTGCTGCATCAAAGATATCTATCTCAAGAAGATCTGAACCAGCACCAGCATTAAATTCAGTATAAAGATCAAAACTGATGAGTTCACCTGTATCGAACACAGGGAACAGATTTCCAAACCATAGTTCATAACCAGGATTACCAGTCCAGCCATTTTCATAGGAGCCATCATCAAGGACATATTCTACCTGGGTTACACCACCTATACTTGGAGCATTCCAGGTTAAATCTATACATAAGTGTAGTCCTTCTGCAACCAAATCAGTTGGAGGTGGTCCATCAAAATACAATTCCATATCAAGAACAGTAACCCAGTATCCAAGTCCAACACTATCTGCCCAAGCAGTAACGAACCCTGTCTTTTCAAATTTTACATTATAGATTCCTGTTGGAGGTGCAGGATCAAATTGATAGAAACCATTAGTATCAGTATATGCAACAAAGTTTCCACAGGAAACTTCTACACTGTCGATAGGTTCACCTGTCGTTGAGAAAATAACATCACCTTCTAATCCACCAGATTGTTCTCCTACATATAAGGTAAGAGGAACAATTACATCTGATTCTCCCTGAAGAAGTGCATTATTATGAACAATAATATCTGCATAATATACACCTGGATCAAGACCTTTTGCATCATCATCACAGGTTATTGTAGAGGTTCTGGTGGCACCTTGAGGAACTGAACCTGCTACCGGGTCTGCCCAAACCCATGCCTCTCCTGTTGCCATATTAACATCATCTACATACCAGTAATTAATGTTGAAAGTATAACCATCAAAATACCAGCATACCTGGAATGTCTCTGAACCAACATCTGCATTCTCTACGGTTAGAGCTATTGTCTCCGGTCCCACATTTGCTGTGGGTGATATGGTCCATACATCATTCCATGTGGTTCCTCCATCACTGGTCGTAGCTACACCAAGGGTATATCCACCACTATAATCATTAACATAGT
>JAGMCF010000126.1 GCA_023129415.1 Candidatus Cloacimonadota bacterium | reverse complement strand
AGCCTTTTTTAATCAATTTACGAAGTTATGTTCTTGAGTATCTGATTCATTCAGGTAATATATAATTTGTATCTAAAATATTTCAAATTCAATATTTATTAAGATAAAAAAAATTGTATATGGAAGTAAATATTTCGCATTTATAAGGAAATAATTTCTCAGTTGTCAGTTTCTATTCTGTTATAAAAAAGAATTAAAATTAAGATAATCTTAAAACCACACATATTAAAGAAGAAATAAAATTTCTCACCAGATATTGGCACATTCATTGCATAAAATGTAGCAGAGGTATAATATGTTATCCAATATTAGCATTTCAGCAACTGAAATGAGTAATAAGATGTTAAAGCAAGATGTTATTTCAAATAATCTTGCAAATATTAATACTTATGGATATAAAAAGGATGATATCCATTTCTCAAAGATATTTGATGCAAAAAAAAATGAATTTGTACAGAAAATTAAAATACAACCAGATTTCTCACAAGGAGAATTAATAATAACAAACGATCCATTAGACTTAGCAATTAATGGAAATGGATTTTTTACTATTCTGTCTGCTCAAGGTGAATTGTATACAAGAAATGGTTCCTTAACTAAAGATAGTGATGGCTATTTAGTAACTCAAACAGGAGAAAAGGTACTTTCCCAAAATGGACCAATAATTATTAATGGCGAGAATGTAGTTTTTCATAAAAATGGTGATATTTTAGTTGATAATGAATATGTAGGAACTTTAAAAATAATATCCTTTAATAAGCCTTATCCATTAAAAAAGGCTATGGGAAATGAACTTTTTAAAAATATTAGTGGAGAAACTTCAATAAATCCAAATGCAAAATTTGAGGTTCATCAAAACATATTGGAACGATCAAATGTATCCTCTATTGAGGAAATGATGAATATGATAAAAACCTTTAATGAATATGAATCAAATTATAAAGCATTCCAAATTATTAATGATATTTCAAAAAAATCTGTAAATGAAATTGGCAAATTATAATTTAATAAGGAGATAAAATGTTTAGATCTTTACAATCCGCATCTTCGGGATTGAAAGCTCAAGAGTTAATTATTGATACAATCTCAAATAATTTAGCTAATGTAAATACACATGGTTTCAAAAAGAGCTCAATCAATTTTCAAGACCTTATGTATCAGAGTCTAAAAAATATAAGTGTGGAAGAAACTGGCGATGCTGTTCCAGTTGGATTAGAAATTGGTTATGGAACAAAACCGGTTAATACAGTAAAAGATTTTTCTCAAGGAACTTTAATTGCCACAAAAAAACCTTTAGATTGTGCTATTAATGGCACGGGGTTCTTCAGGGTTTTGAAGCCAAATGGAAAAATTGTTTATTCAAGAGATGGGGCTTTTCAAATATCTTCAAATGGCAATTTAGTAACAGCCAATGGATATATTGTAATGCCCGATATAATTTTCCCGCAAGATGCTGAGAATATTTCAATCTCAAAAGATGGAATTGTTACTATAACATATCCAAATGATCCCACCCCAGAAGAATTAGGACAAATCGAACTCTCAAGATTTGTTAATACTGCTGGATTACGCAGTATTGGTGACAATTTGTATGAAGCAACCCCTTCATCTGGAAATGAAATTATTGGTTATAGCACAGACGAAGGATTTGGAGAAATCGTTCAAGGTTATCTTGAAGGTTCAAATGTAAGCATTGTTGAAGAGATGATGAAAATGATTGTTGCTCAAAGAGCTTATGAAATTCTTTCTAAAGCTGTTAAAACTTCAGAAGAAATGATGTCTATTGCAAATAATATGAAATGAAATAGAAAATATAATGAAATATAAATTTCTACTTATAAGTATTATTATTTATGTTATCTTATTCAATTATCTTTGGGGCTATAATTTCAAATCTGATTTAGAGAATTTTTTAGATGAAAATATATCTTCAGATTTTACGATTGAATATATCTCACCTGAAAAAGACTTTTATTTTGATGAATCAAATAAGAATATAAGAATGGCTTTTGAAATCCCAAATGGCTGTAATCTTAGAGGAACTACATTCATAAATGTAAAATTTATTGAAAATAACATATTAATAAATTCAAAAAACATTTCTCTGAAAATTAGATTATACAATGATGTTGTGGTTGCAAATAAAACTATTAATAGAAATAGTTCAGTTGAATATGATTATCTAAATAAAGTTAAAAAGGATATTACAAATTTAACAAACTATTATACATCCTTTGAAGAGCTATTAGGAAAAATTGCAGTAAATCGTATAAAAAAAGGAAGCATAATTCGCACCACTTCAATCAGAAATCCTTATGATGTAAAAATAAATGATAAAATTTCAATACTCGCGGAATCTGGAAATGTCAGAGTTGAAACTAAAGTTACTGCAAAACAAAATGGATATATTGGTGATGTGATAAAAGTTTATAACCCGGATTTCAGAAAAACATTAAAAGCTAAATTACTATCAAGTAAAATTTGCATAGTAATAAATTAAGAAGGTAATTACTATGAAAAAAAATATATATATCTCGATTTTATTAGTTTTATTTCCCATAATTTGCTATACAGCTTCATTTAACTCCCCGTCCTCTCTATATTCTGATTCTAAAGCTTATTCTATTGGAGATATTGTAACAATACATATTGTTGAGCAATCATCATCAGAAAACAGATCCAGGATAGATTCTGATTCAAAAACAAAATTTGGATTAAGTCTTGGTGAGGAAGGTCTAATAAAAAATTTCTCTTCCCTATCTTTCTCTGGAGGTGTGTCATATGATTCAGATAAGGATAAAAAATCATACAGTCGTGAAACTCTTACAACTAAAATCTCAGCACAAATAGTTAGCATTGATTCTACTGGAAACTTCAAGATTAGAGGACAAAAAACTGTTATCGTAAACGGCAGTGAGAGAACTACGATACTAACTGGGATAGTTAGACCTGAAGATATACAAGCAAATAATATTATCTATTCATACAATATCTATAACGCTGAAATAAAATATGAAGGTAAAGGTATTTCAAGTACAAAACCTAATTTATTTGCACGAATTTTAGATTGGATATTTTAATTATGAAAATACTATCTATATTATCGGTTTTAATTTTTTTATTTCAACCTGTTGGTGCACAAAATAGAATTAAGGATATTACAAATATCAAAGGGATTTCTAGTAAACCTGTCGTTGGATATGGAATTGTTGCTGGATTGAACAATACTGGTGATTACCAAAGATCGATCTTTACAAAACAATCCTTTAAGAATATGCTTGAAAAATTTGGAATTAAATTAGATGATAATCAAATGCGTTCTCGAAATATTGCAGCTGTTATGGTTACTGCAGAAATTCCACCTTTCACACAACTCAATAGCAAGTTTGATGTAACTGTGTCATCTGTAGGTGACTCAAAAAGTTTAGAATGTGGAACACTTCTTCCAACAGACTTATATGATTTGGATGGTAATAAATTTGCAATCGCTCAAGGACCAATTTCTGTGGGTGGATATAGTATTGAAGTGCAAAATGTGCGAGTTGGTAAAAATCATTTATTGGTTGCAAATATTCCTGATGGAGGGATACTCCTTACAGATTTACAAATTGATATTGGCAAAGATAAAGTAATACTTGCTTTAAAATCTCCAGATATTAATACTGCTGTTAATATTGCAGAAGCTATTGATGAAATTACTGACAATGCTGCTTCTATTATTAATGCTGGAGCTGTAGAGCTTATCTTTCCTGATTCTATATTTTTTTCAACAAGCGTTGTTGAAGGAAAAACCACCTTTACAATATTGGATCCCTCACTTACAATAAATAATAAAAATGAATTCCTATCTGAAATTGTAAATCTAACCATCACACCTGAAACAATTGCTAAAGTTGTTATAAATGAAAAAACAGGCACAATTGTTATTGGTGAACATGTAACAATCTCACCCGTTGCAATCTCTTATCATAACATTAATATAAAAATTACTTCTATACAAGAGGTATCACAACCAGCACCATTCAGTTTAGGTCAAACAGTAATAACAACTCAATCAAAAATAGAAGTAAGTAGTGAATATGCAAATCTTAAAGAAATCAGGAATGTAACAACAGTTGAAGATATAGTCTCAGCATTAAATCAATTAGGAGCAACTCCACGCGATCTAATCGGAATATTTCAGACATTAAAACGTGCTGGAGCTCTTCATGCTGAATTGATATTAATGTAAAATTTATCTCATCGATTTATAGTAATATAGGAGAGTAATAATGTTTTATCCAATATCAGGAACAAGTCATATCAATTATCTGGGCGATTTGCCAATTAACTCATCTATATCAAAAGATGAATTTCTTAAAATGCTAATAGCACAACTACAAAACCAAAACCCACTTAACCCTCAAACCAGTGCTGAATTTATTTCACAACTTACACAATTTACAAGTGTTGAGCAATTATCAAACATAAACAGAAATCTCCTCAGCGCACTAAAGAGTAATTTAGAATTAATAAATTCATTAAATAATACTTCAGCTTTAGACTTGATTGGTAAGGATGTCAAAATTCATAATGATATGCTCATTATTGAAAGTGATACTACCCAGGTTTCATTCAATTACTTTTTGGATAGTAATGCAGAAAATGTTATTATCACAATTAATAATGAATATAATGAAGTTATCAAAACTATTGAACTTACAGATGAGTTTCTCAATAAAGGAGATCATTATAATGTGATATGGGATGGCACTGACAATAATGGTAATCGTGTGTCCGTTGGAAATTACACAGTGGACATCCTTGCAATTGATGCTTATAGGAAGTTAATCAACACTTTCCCATTTATTGAGGGAACTGTTACAGGAATCCGTTTTTCTGAAGAAGGTATTCCAAAGCTAATTGTCAATGATAACGAATATGATCTTATACGAATATTAGAAGTACTCCATAAATAAAATTTATATGATTGAGTAAAGAGGAATTATATCAATCTTAATAAAATTTTATATTTAAATATAAATGGATATAGCAAGTATTATTGGTTTATTCGGTGGTGTAATTTTAATTACTATAACAATCTCGATTACCAGTGATATAAGGGCTTTCATTAGTGTTAGCTCTTTTATTGTAACTATTGGAGGCTCTATTGCTTCAGTTATGGTTCAGTTTCCTTTAACTGATGTTTTAAAAACTTTGAAAGTCACAAAAAAAATCTTTTTTAATAAAGTTGAAGACCCACAAAAAATTATTAAGATATTAGTAAAACTAGCAGATGTTTCAAAAAGAGAGGGGCTTTTAGCTTTGGATGACAAACTTCAAAATGTCGAGGACGAATTTTTATCTAATGGACTCATACTTGCAATTGATGGAAATGATCCGGAAACAATTGAAGATTTGATGAATACTGAGATTTCAAGTATGCAAGAAAGGCATGAGTCAGTACACAGCGTTTTTAATGCACTGGGAAAATTTGCACCTGCATTCGGAATGATAGGAACACTTATCGGTCTTATTGCTATGTTGCAAACTTTAGAAGATCCGACATCAATTGGTGTAGGTATGGCTGTAGCTTTGATTACAACATTTTATGGGGCATTTGTGGCAAATCTTATGTTTATACCTATGGCTGGTAAATTAGTAAAAAGAACTGCTGAAGAGGTGCTTCATAAACGATTGATTATAACAGGTGTACTTGCTATACAAATGGGAGAAAATCCTAGAATTATTAAAACAAAACTTATGACCTTCCTTCCACCTGAACAACGAGTAAGTGTAGAACGATAAATAATCCCGATTCATCCTTTTCACCCTTCGCAGTAGCAGTGCTAC
>JAGMCF010000125.1 GCA_023129415.1 Candidatus Cloacimonadota bacterium | reverse complement strand
AGTTGTGAGAATTGCACACAGAAAAAATCTACAGAAACAAATAAGAGAACTGAAATATTGAATAGGAAATTTGTTTTGTATTTGATGAAAGAAATTGTCCCAGAATTTGTGAATCCGATAGAGCATAAGACAATTGAAGATTTCTTTTAAATTATAATTGAATCTTATGATAGGAAAAAAAGAATATGAGGAGAACTAAATCTTATTTAATTTGGAATTTATATAATAATTTAGTTTCAAATCTTACATATTTTTATTGGTAATGTTTTGATAATTTTAGATTTGAAAATATAAATAAATTATTTGTTTATTCATGTTAAAATTTTAGAATCTTTGAATAGTTTACTTTTAATTGGGAGTATATATGAGTCTTGAAAAAGAGCTTCTTCAATGTAAAAAAGATATTGAATTATTAACTAATCATTTTGTTAAAGGAACATGGGAGTTATATTTGCCGACAGATGAAACAGCTATGTTTAAACAGAAAGTTCTTGAAGTTGTAGATTTATTAGATGATATTTTTGGGGAAAATAATTTTTACACGACAAATATTTTTCATACAATAAATACTAGTTCAAAAGGTCATTTTGGTGGCCCTTCTTTTGCTTGTGTTAAAGATGTTGTGGCTCTTATAAACGCTGCACATAAGAAATATATGAGAAATATTTCAAAAAAACATGATTCGAATTCAGCAACCAACAGGCAAAACTATGTTGAATTAAGCAGAATTAATGAATTAAAATCAATTAAAAATCCTAATTATGATTTAACCAGATTAATACGACTATGCGAAGAGCTCAATATTGCATATCAATATCATTGTTTTATGTCAATTGCAATGATAATGAGAGCCATCATTGATCATATTCCGCCTATATTTGGTGTAAGAACATTTGTACAATTGGCAAGTAACTATAATAACGGAAAATCATTTAAAAAATTGATGATGAAATTAGAAAATTCTTTAAGAAATATAGCCAACTCTCATTTACACAAACAAATTGGAAAGCGAGAAGTCCTTCCAACATTTACCCAGGTCAATTTCAGTGCCGAATTAGATGTTCTGCTTAGTGAAATTATAAAAATTCTGAAATAATAGTTTTTTATGCCTAAATGAATTTAAAACTAATCCAGCTACAGTAATAGAGACATACTATGTCATCCACTTAATTTCACTGATATTTTGGCTTAGTTTATTATATTTATTGCAGATAAGCTATGATAGTAAAATTATTCAAAAGTAATAATTGTAAATTTTTTGTAAAATTTACACAAAGAGGTAAATTATGGTATTAAAAAGTAATTTAAAGTTTAAAACCGGGAGACACATAAAAATCTTTTTCCTAATAATTTTAATTATATCAATCAGCTTTTTGATACTACTCTCTGGAACTAATAAAGAAGAAGCTGAAAAACATTATTATCTTGGGATTGAATATTATGAGCAAGGTTTAATAGATAAAGCAATAGAAGAATTCAGACTTGCAATTCAATACAATCAAGATTATGCAGCAGCATATTACAATATTGGAAATGCTTATGAATTTAATGGAAACTATGATAAAGCGATAGAATACTTTTTAAAGGCAATTAGTTTAGACCCCAGCATATTTTATTTTTACAGACATTTAGGAGATATGTATTACTATAAAGGATATTATGATAAAGCAATAGAAAATTATTATAAAGCCTTAAGTTTAATACAAGAAGATACAATTACTAAGGATATTTCCAAACAGTTTATTTATTTATATTTGGGATTTGCTTATCATCATAAAGGGAACTACGATAAAGCAATAGAAGAATACAAACTTGCTATTAAATATAAACCAGATTTTGCAATTGCACATTATAATCTTGGAGTTGTATATGGTAAAAAATTGTTAACTGACAAAGCGATTGGAGAATACAAACTTGCTATAAAATATAAACCTGATTATGCAAAAGCGCATCTTAATCTTGGTGGTCAGTATTTTAATAAGACCTTATATGACGAAGCTATAAAAGAATATGAGATTGCACTTAATTATACTCAAGATGATTTAGATAAGGTCGATTTATATGGGAGACTTGGACTTTTATATAATCATCCTAAAGAGAATTATGATAAATCAATTGAATACTACAAGAAAGCACTAAACATCCAGCCAGAAAACGAAATAATTTACATTAATATAGGAACAGTTTACGATGATAAAGGTGACTATAGCAAAGCAATAGAATACTATCAGAAAGCAATTGAGATTAATCCTGATTATGCTGAAGCATACTACAATATGGGAATTGCTTATTATTCAAAAGGCTGGAAGACATCAGCAGCAGATTATTTATATCAAGCAGGCCTGATATATTTAGGGCAAAAAGACAGACAGAAGGTTCTTAGACAAATTGATTTTATGAAAGACCTTGTTCCTGATTCTCCACTTATTCCAATATTAATGGAAAAGTTATATGCAGAAGATGTTGAGCAAACTCCCAAAGAGAAAGATATTGGATACTCTGGTAGTGGTTTTATCATAAATAATGATGGTTTTATTGTTACCAATTATCATATAATAGAAGGTATGGAGAATATTGACATTTATTTCCCTTCAAACGACAAACAATATAAGGTAGAAATTGTAATCAAGGATATTAACAACGATATTGCTTTACTAAAAATAAATGATTCAAGATTTACTAAAGTGATTGGTAATATTCCTTTTGGTTTAGGAAGTTCATCAGATATAAAAGTAGGACAGGAAGTTTTCACTATCGGTTTTCCATTGGAAGATATATTAGGTAAATCCGCTAAACTATCAACTGGATTAGTAAATTCATTATATGGAATTTTAGATGACCCAACACTTATCCAGATTAGTAATCCAATTCAGCCAGGCAATAGTGGTGGTGCTCTTTTCAATAGTAATGGAGATGTAATTGGTATTGTAATAGCTTCTTTAAATGCAAAGTATTTCTACGAAAATACTGACATAATTCCACAAAATGTTAATTTTGCCATTAAAGTTGATTATCTAAGAAATCTTATCTCAATGCTACCAGATGGAGAGGAGATTTTAAATAGAAAAAGCCAGATAAGTAATTTGCCTTTAGAAACTCAATTTGATAGAATCAAACCATTTGTAGTTAATATTAAAGCATATTAATTATATAAAACAATAAAGAATGTCGTTTTATGAATGAAATTATCATTGGTGTTGTTAGTGCTGTTGCTGGTGGTATCGCAGTTGCTATTCTCGGCAACCATATTGGATGGCTTAACTCTAAGAAACTTCTCAAACGTCAAGAATTCTTAAAGGCTTGCAATGTTTTCAGAGAACCGTTTATTAATTTGATTATAAAACTTAGACACGAAAAATTGCCATATAATATTAGCATTTCTGATATTATTAAAGAAAATCTTTCTACACCTGATTTCGCTATTGAAAGATTAAGACCATACATCAACAACATTAAAAGCAAACAAATTAATGAAGCTTTTGATCAATTGAAAGTTCCATGTAAAAATATTGATGAAGGCATTAGAGATAGTGCTTTAAAAATATACGATTTCGATAAATCTACTCTAAAAGAAATTCCTGAAACTCAAGGTTTTGAAACAGGAAAAGATCTTGCTATACATAATCTTCAAAATATTATTGACTTGGTGAAATAATGTTATCATCTTCTTTTTCATCGTATAAATTTAAAAAACTAAAAGCCTATGACAATGTACACTCGCTGTCAACAATACGAATACAATTTAAACGAATTAAATTCCGGGTAGTATAGTACGGTTAAGATCATCTTTATTAAATGGTAAAAAAAATGAAACAAAATATTCATTTCCTTAAAATAACACACCTCACGGCTAAAGCCGCACTCCTCTCAAGAGGAGAATTTACGAAATCCCCTCTAAAAAGAGGGGTGGTCCCGACTTGTCGGGAACGGGGTGTGTAAATAAAACTGATGTAAAATTTATTTTCTCACATAGGATAAAATTTATATGCAGAATATAAAGAATAAATTTATCGCAGTTGAAGTGGTCAATGATACAAACAACATAAATTTTGCAAAATCCTTTAAACAATTTGACAAACTTCTAAATG
>JAGMCF010000124.1 GCA_023129415.1 Candidatus Cloacimonadota bacterium | reverse complement strand
AATGAAAAATATATTGCAGAAACATATTTTGAAAAAGCATTAAATATCTATCCCCAATATATTGCACCAAGAAAATATAAGCTTGAATTCTTAATGGATGAGAAAGAATACTCATCAGCTCTTGAACAGGTTGATTATGCTTTAACATATTCGCCTATATGGTACTTCTACTTCATGAAAGCAAGCATTCTACTTAATCTGAAAAATTATGAAAAAGCTAAAGAAATAATAATGGATGAATGTTTTCCTCTAAATACCTACAATTTTGATCAATATATCATATTAGGCGATGCATTCCTGGCTTTAGATGATAGGGAAAATGCAAGAAAATACTATATTGAAGCTGGAAAACTTGAACCAGAAAATAAAACATATTCCAAAAGAATGGCTAAACTTAAAGAAAAACAATAAAAATTCTTTTCTATTCTGGAATCGACAAAAATCGTATAATATATTTTAATCAATATCAATCATTAATTAGACAAACAATTAATTTATGATAAACTTTAAAAATTTATTCAAACAAACAATTACAAATTCTGAAAGTATTAAAGAAGAAGATATTAGTAAAAAAGTCCAAGTAGCAACCTGTGCAATATTTCTGGAACTTGCCAATGCAGATAATGAATTTGCAGATGTTGAAAAAGAAAGCATAATCTCAATTTTAAAAAATAATTTCAAACTTTCAGATAAAGATACAAATAAACTAATAACAGAGACTGAAAAGGAACTCAAACAAAGCATAGACTTATGGCAGTTTACTAACCTAATTAACCAGAACTTTTCTGAAGATGAAAAGGTGAAAATATTAGAATACGCCTGGAAAGTTATCTATGCTGACAAAAAATTAGACCAATATGAAGATTATCTAATTCATAAAATTGCAAATTTATTAAGACTTAAACATGAACAGCTTATAACCACAAAACTATCGGTCTCGGCCAGTCTCCCCGACAAGTCGGGAAGCCCCGACAGGCGCCCAGACGGAAAGGTGAGTGAGAATGACAAAAGAAATTAAAGAATTGTGGCCCGAATTAAATTTAATAAAGAATAAAGACTTGCGAGAAAAAGTTGCAAATACATGGAAATTGGCTTTTGAGAAAAGTGTGCTTATACCTGAAGATTTGGAAAGGATTCCTTTTACCCTTTTAGTTGAAGATTGCAAAGTAAGTTTTATGGCTCACAAACGATCTGTTGTTCATATTGCTTACGAATCTGCCAAAGTTATGAAAAAATATTTTGGGTATAACCTGCCTATAGATCTTGATGTTGTAGTTGCAGGGGCAATTTTGGCTGATGTGGGTAAACTTGTAGAATATGAAAAGGATGGAGACACTATAAAATTTAGTAAATCTGGCACACTGCTCCGCCATGCATTTACAGGTGTTTCTCTTGCACAAGTGTGTGGAGTTCCCGATGAAGTCTGTCACATAATCGCAGTACATTCCAAAGAAGGCGATGCTTTTAAACGAACTACAGAAGGCTTGATTGTCCACCATGCAGATTATATGGCATATTTGCCTTTTAAAAATGAGAAAGGGTAATTCAAATAATATTTGTAAATGGTATATAACCTGTCCAATAAAATATTTTACTGACAAAGGTAAGTTAGAATCTTATTGGGTCGAAAATTACTGCTTAAAAAGTAATAAAAATTGTGTGCGTTACCACCTGGAAGAAAGCGGAGAATACCATCCTGATAATATGCTGCCTGATGGGACGATTCGTGAAGATTTAATCTGAATTTTTTGACACGATATAATGATAAATATTATAATATCTATAAAGAAATTTAGGCAAACATCAAATTTACAGTAAAGATAAAATTTTACTATGAAGAGTTTATATGAAATAATGGTTTATATAAACTAAAGGTTTAGCTATGAGTGAAAAATATAAAGAAATTAAAAAAATGAGAATCTAAAAAAGAAATCCACGACATATGCCGTATACACCCCCGAAATTGGGTGGGTTCACGACATTAATGTCGGGGATACAAACATTAGGCGATAATAATTATGAGGAGATGAAATATGGAGTTAATAAAATGTCCTTTATGTCATTTTCAAAATGCAAAGAAGGTAAAGACCTATAATTTTGAAATGCAAATTTGGTTTAATTGCCCAAAATGTGGATTTTTTGTTATTAAAGATTATCAAGTAAATGGTCATAATTATTTCTCTTATTCTAAAATAAAAGAACTAATTTTCACTATAAAGAAAATCAGTAATGAGTCAAATTATATTGAATTGGATTATGAGAATTTAGAAAACATTGTTAACCAAGTACACTACCCAAAATCAATTGAAGATAAAACTGATATTCTATTATCCCTAATTATAAATAATGAGAAAGAATTAAATAATGGATATTCAATTGGTAGTGAGCATTTAAATGATTTAGCTTTAGAAACTAGTAATGCTTTAAGAGGTTTAATAGATTTCGCTGTTGAGAAAAATTTTATAAAAACTGACACTAAATTTGCTGATGGTGGAGCTCAATGTTTGCTAACAATTAGAGGTAGAAAAAGATTAGAAGAATTAGACCAATTATCCAAAATTGAAAAAAATAGAATAATTATAGTGAAAAACTCAAATTTTTCTCAAACAATGACCAAGGCTTTAGAAAGCGCAGAGAACGAAATTGTAAAAGGTAATCCTGATCTTGCTCATGATCGGATGCATACATTTATTCATGATTATTTTATTCAATTATGCGCAAAATTATCATTAAATCCAAACAGTAATCGACCTGACATTTTAGAACTTTTTTCTTTAATACAACAACATTTAAACAAAATAGACTCAAGTAAAGTATCAATAACAATTTTAAGATCTATGTCAAAAATCTTAAAAGAGATTAATGACATTAGAAATAACAAATCTTTATCACATCCTAATCCGATTCTCAAGAAACCCGAAGCATTGTTTGTAATTAATACTGTTAAAACAATTTATGTATATTTAGAAGAAAGAGTGAAATAGTTGATTTTGATTTATGAATCGCCTAACAAGCGTGTCGGCAGTCGGGTTGGTCGGTGTTCTTTGTTTGAATCTGCCGATTCAAACGGCTGGTCGGTTTGTTGTTGGGGTGATCGTTCCGATCCCGCCGCACACGCCAAACATTATATGAAATTCAGCAAAAAAAATAAAAAAGAGGTGATATGATGAAAGAAAAAACAGTTGCAATATGCACTATCATGGTGCTGCTATGTAGTTCGGTTCTTTTTGCCCAGACCGACTCAAGTCCCAATCCGCTAAGCAGTTCGGTTCTTTATACCCGGACAGACTCAATTCCCGAACCGCTGAGCGGGCATACTTTGGTCTTTGTTAACGATCCATTTATTTTACTTTTTGGAGGTGATCAAAGTTCCAGAGCAGTAATAAACGAATTATGGGCATACAATAAAGACAACAGTCAATGGGAGAAAAAAGAATCCAACAATCCACCAAGACGACATAGACATGCTTCAGTAAAAAACAATGACAAAATGATTACTTTTTTTGGAGAAGGCTTGTCAGGTTTGCTTTCTGATATTTGGCAATATGATCCGGCAACTAACACATGGGAAGAATTACCATCCGGAGGAGCGAGCACACCACCAGCAAGGAAGAACCATTCCGTAACATCGATAGGGGAAGATAGTTATATCTGTGGAGGTACAGGCTCGGATGGTTTGGGATTATCGGATTTATGGAGCTATAACCACACGACAGGCATTTGGACGCAAAAGTCTGAACACCCGGGTTCCTGTGCCGGACTTGGTTCGTTCCATTATGATGGCTCATTATATGCCTTCGCTGGATACGAGCCGGAATATTCCAGTTATCGCAATGATATTTGGTGTTATTCTCCAGCAACCAATACATGGGATTATGTAAATGCCGGCGGAACTTTGCCAGGTGGACGGGCTTTCTTCGCCACAGCCCAAGATCCGATGGGTTCTTTTCTTGTTTTTGGTGGGCAGGATACCTCTAGAGCCATAGCCTTGTCAGACAACTACAAGTTTGATGCAAACACCTTAACCTGGACACAGTTGGCTGATGGTCCCGCACGCTCTAAGGCAGCCGCCGTCTATTGTAACGATACAAGCATATATTTATTCGGTGGACTTGATGAACTTGGCAATGCTACCAATAACCTCTGGAAATACAACCCATCCACTGACACATGGGAGGAAATTCTTGGTGTAGATAATCCTGAAGTAATTGTGCCTTTGGGATTTTCCCTTTCTGCCTATCCTAATCCATTCTCATCAGGAGTAACTATTGAGTATCAAGTAGCAGGTTATAATCAATGGGATTTACCTGCTAATATTAAAATTTACGACCTTAAAGGATGTCTCGTGCGTACTCTACCAATTACTAATTACCAATTACCAATCACCAATATTGTCTGGGATGGCAAAGATACCGATGGTGGTGAAGTCCAATCTGGAATTTATTTTATAAAAGCCAAAGGCTATAAGCCAGTGAAGGTCGTAAAGTTGAGGTAATGAAAAATAAGCAGAGAAAAAAACAAATATGTTGATGAACTCCTTATAAAAAGAGTGTCCTCGCCTAAGTTTGTACGAAATTCAATTTTTGCTGTTTATCAAAAATTTGAAGTAAACTGAACAAGACGCAGCACGAGCCGAGCGTTACACGAAATCAAGAAATAGTATTAGTCAAAAGCAGGTAGCTTTAAAAAAAATAACAAAAACGGTTTAAAATAATTGGTGCTTCAAAATTTACGTAAGTAATATGGAGGCTTTATTTGTATATGTATAGATTAAAAGAAAGATTGATGTTGCGCCTGAAAAGGACCTTTTGTTACAAAAGTTCAAAATTAAACCAATAGATTTACGAACCTTCAAAAATAACATGGTGTTGCAAAAAGGCTGGGGTAATAAATATTACAGATGTGACAATTCGTGAAGATTAAAATAAAATCTTCAATAATGACTATTGAAATATACTGAAAATTAAAGGCATAAAGATGAGAAAAAAATCTAAAAAAATATTACTCTTTTTTACATTACTAATTGTTTTTTCATTCAAATTATATGCTACACCTCTCGAAAACCAGATTTTACTATATGGTCTTCATGGAGTTAATGCAAGAGCAATTGGGTTAGGTGATGTGTATGTTTCGTTAGTGGATGCATCTTCAACATATTGGAATCCTGGGGCTTTAGGAAAGCTTTCTAAACCGGAATTATTTCTCTCACATTCAAACATAAAATATAGAAGTTATGATAGCGACATTAATAATGAATTTTTAAGTTTTGCATTACCATCAAAATATGGAAACTTTGGATTAAGTAGTGCTTATATTAATAATACATATGATTTTGTAGATGAATTTTTTGAATATGATAAATGGAATGAAACTGTAAAGAAAATTGGGATTTCATATTCAAAAGAAATAATCAAACTATTATCTTTAGGAGTAACTTATAACTATTTTGAATATAGCTTTTATGGAGATAAATTATACAGTTATTCTTTAAACTTTGGTGCACTTTTCAACCTTAGAGAAGATTTTACTGTTGGAATTGCCTATCGGAATATTGGTCCAGACCTTCAATTAAAAATTGATAATGATAATGATGGTTTAATTGATGAAGATCTGTATGATCAGTTTGATAACGATGGAGATGGAAGGATTGATGAAGACCGAGAAGAATTACCATTTCCACTTCTCAAGAACTTTTCTTTAGGTGTTTCGAAATACTTATTAAAAGATAATAATCACGATTTATTGCTGGTTTTTCAGTTTGATAAAGTAGAAAAGGATTCAAAGAATAGTATAAACAATTCCAAAATTGGAATTGAATATAGATTTAATGATATATTTCTGCGATTAGGATATCAAAATAATTATTATACCGATAGAACAACATTCGGAATAGGTTATCGCTTTAATTTCTTACATTTTGATATGAACTTTGATTTCGCTTATAGTCATAATACTGAGTGGAACAGTTCTTTTGGTGATCAATTTGTAGCGTCAATGATAATTCAATTTTAATATTCCTTTCTCCCAATGCATAATTTATTTCCTAAAAAAAATCTTACTGACTAAGTAAAGGTAAAAAATTTAATGGAAGAAAAGTGGGTAATAATTTTTTATGCTCAAGGAGAAGCAGAAGCATACATTGTTAAGGGAAAACTTGAAAGTATGGGAATTCCAGTTATATTAAAACAGGAAGCAATAGGAAAAATATATGGACTGACTTTAGATGGTTTAGGAGAGGTAAAGGTTCTTGTCCCTGAATCTCATAAAGAGGAAGCAATAAAAATTTTAGAAGAAAGCAAGTAAATAAACAAAAGTAGCTAACCGTAAGAGAAGAATATCATTTAGATAATAAGTTGCCTTATAGAACGATTTGTAAAGAAATAAACTGATTTTGTTGACAGCATATGATGGTGGATATTATTTTAGATATATGGAAAATAAACCCTTTTAGATATTTACCCGCACCATCAATGGGTTGGTGTGGTGGTATTGGTGTGAGTGTGTACTATCTAACGGGGTAAATGCACTTCCTCAATAACGTCAAATCAGGGAAATAGATGAAGTCAATGTGTACAATAATAAGCAATTTTGCAGATATTACTCAAATAACTAAAAAAGGAGACTAAAAATGGTTATGCAAATTGGTGATCCCAGGGAAAAGATGCCCTGGGAGGAATTCTTGCAGAAGATATTCAGAAAAAAAGAAGGTGGGCAGCAAGGTCCAAGAAGGACTGGAATAATAGCCTGGATTGTGGTGGGAATCATAGTGCTAATCTGGCTTCTGAGTGGGATTTATACACTGGGGCCTGGTGAAGTGGGTGTAGTAAGACAATTTGGGAAGGAAGTGGGGCAGACAAGCCCCGGTCTTCATTATCACTTGCCTGGGCCTATCCAACGAGTTGACAAAGTCAATATGGCTGAGATAAGGAAGCACATGGTTGGCTTTAAGGAGTTATCACCCGGCCGGTATCGGGATATACCCTATGAGTCACTGATGCTCACAGGTGATGAAAATATGGTTGATATCCATGTCTTCGTGCATTATAAGGTGAAAGACGCCTCACAGTTCCTGTTTAAAGTCAAAGATGTTAGGCAGACCCTTAAAACA
>JAGMCF010000123.1 GCA_023129415.1 Candidatus Cloacimonadota bacterium | reverse complement strand
AATTTAGAAGCTGGTAAAAGAGGTCGTAGGAACACCCACATTTCTGAACTGATAAAATTTGTTACAAAAGCAGAAGATGCTGTTGTTGTGAATAATAATGCTGCAGGTGTTTTGCTTTGTTTGAAAACCTTTGCTGAAAATAAAGAAGCGATTATTTCTCGTGGTGAATTGATAGAAATCGGCGGTTCTTTCCGCATTCCAGAAATTATGAATGCAAGTGGAGCCAAAATGGTAGAAGTCGGCACCACAAATCGAACACGGCTTTCTGATTATGAAAAGGCGATAACTGAGAATACCAGAATCATCTTAAAAGCACATAAATCAAATTATTACATCGAGGGATTTACTGAAGAGGTTGATATAGGCGAGCTTTCTAAACTTGCTAAAAAACATAATCTAATTTTGATTTATGATATTGGATCAGGACTTTTAATAAAGCCAGAAGGTCTACCTCTAAAAGACGAACCGGATGTTCAATCAAGTTTGAAAGCAGGTGCAGATTTAATTACTTTTAGTTGTGATAAATTACTTGGAGGACCACAAGCTGGAATTGTTGCAGGCAAAAAAGAATTGATCAATAAAATTGCAAAAACCCCGTTAATGAGAACATTACGTGTTGGTAAAATGACAATTTCAGCTTTGTCTACAGTTTTGAGATATTTCCTAAAAGAAGAAGACCTACTATTAAAAATCCCTATATTTACTATGCTGAAAAGAACTAAAACTGATCTTTATGATCTTGCTCAAAAGTTATTGAAAGAACTGAAAAAATTTAATATAAAAGCCAAAGTTGTTGAAAGCACCGCACATAGCGGAGGCGGAACACTTCCTCGTCTAAAAATTGATAGTTATTCTATAATGCTTACATCACCAAAAAATGAGAAGAAATTTGCTGAATCTGTTTTCAAAAACCTATTGAAACTTGAAAGACCTATTCTTGGAATTCTTCGGGAAGGAAATCTGCATTTTGATGTTTTGACAATTTTTGAAGAGGATATTGCTTACATTTCCCGCGAAACACACGAAATTACACGAAAAAGGATTTAAAATTAACCTCATCCCTAACCCTTCTCCCCGATTTAATTCCCAATTTAATTGGGAAGGATCAAGGAGAAGGGAATTCTTATTATAAAATTAGCGAATATTAGCGTTAATTCGCGGTTGAAAGAAATCTATGAAACACTTAATAATGGGCACAGCTGGTCATATCGACCATGGTAAAACTGCTTTGATAAAAGCCTTAACAAACATTGATTGTGATACTCACAAAGAAGAAAAACTACGCGGAATAACAATAAATCTCGGATTTGCACATATTGATTTGCCAAATGACGAAAGCATAGGAATTATAGATGTTCCAGGTCATAGAAATTTTGTAAATACTATGGTTGCTGGGGTAAGTAGTATTGATTTTGTAATGCTCGTAATCGCTGCAGATAGTGGAGTAATGCCACAGACGGTTGAACATCTTAAGATTATGGAAATCCTCGGAGTAAAAAAAGGATTTGTTGTTTTAACCAAAATAGACCTTGTTGATGAAGAAATAATTCAGATAGCTGAAGAAGAGATTTTAGAATTTATAAAAGGAACATTTCTTGAGAATTTCCCAATTATAAAAGTCTCTGTAAAAACTGGTGAAGGTATCAGTGAATTAAAAGAATTTTTATCTGAAATGTCTTATAAAGTTGAAGAAAGACAGAGAGGCAAACTTTTTAGAATGTTTATTGATAGAATTTTTAGCGTAAAGGGTTTCGGGACTATAGTAAATGGTTCGGTTATCAGTGGGCATTTGGAGAAGAAGGATTCTGTATATCTTTTACCGGGAGCGAAAAAATTACGGATTCGTCGTATGGAACGTCACGGTAATAAGGTTGAGGAGATAACTGCTGGGGATAGGGCTTCTTTAAATCTTGTTGGTTTAAATAGAGATGATTTTAAGCGTGGGATGATAGTCTCTGATAGGATTTTACAACCTACAAAACTAATAGATGCAAAACTTAACCTTTTTCAACATAATCGCAATTTTGAAATCTGGACTCAAGCAGTTTTCCTTCTGGGCACATATCAAGCTCAAACTCGTATTCATTTGATAGATAGGAATATACTTGAACCAGGACAAGCTGCTATTGTTCAAATTCATCTGGATCCACCTTGTATTGCAAAATATGGAGATAGATTTGTTATTCG
>JAGMCF010000122.1 GCA_023129415.1 Candidatus Cloacimonadota bacterium | reverse complement strand
AAAGTACAATCCCTGGATGCAGCCGATTTATGATAATATGGAAATTCTGCTACATAGTCATGAAAAACAAAAATAAGAAAAAAATAAATTTGGAAGACGAAGTTCATCACTTGATGAATTTTTGGATTATGGT
Organism: Candidatus Cloacimonadota bacterium; assembly: GCA_023129415.1. Taxonomy (GTDB): domain Bacteria; phylum Cloacimonadota; class Cloacimonadia; order JGIOTU-2; family JGIOTU-2; genus JAGMCF01. Next base: position 19,699 of record JAGMCF010000122.1, on the reverse strand, counting down.
TTTATTGAGCTTGAACCTTTGACCTATATTCGCGGACGAAGCATGCCAGACCAATTTATGATTGTTGACGAAGCCCAAAATCTTACTCCACACGAGATGAAAACTATTATTACCAGAGCTGGAGATAGTACAAAAGTAGTCCTTACAGGAGACCCATATCAGATTGATATTCCATATCTGGATTCAGAAAGCAATGGGTTAAGTGTTGTTGTTGAAAAATTCAAGGATGAAAAATTAGCTGGACATGTAACACTTATCAAAGGTGAAAGGTCAGTGCTTGCTGAAATGGCGGCAAAGTATCTTTAGAAACTGGAAACTTGAAATTTGCCTGTCCACCGAAGCATAGCGAAGGTGGGAAACTGGAAACTTGGGAAACAAATAGATAGTATGGAAGAGGTATTTCGTTTATTTTCAAGTTAAGCAAAATACTAAAAGTGGAAGGCAATATTATGAATTCATCGGATACACAAAAGGTGATTACTATAATAAAGGAATTTTGCTTACTGAAAATCATTATTAAGGAAATTGGATGGAGAGATAGTTGGACAGGTGGGATAGGAATCTATGAACCAAGTCACGAATGAGTAGTGATATAAGTATCAAGTATCAAGTTTCAAGTATCAAGCATCAAGAAAGGATAAGCATGAAACGCGAACAAGCACTTGTAATACTTAAGAAAAATCTTAAAAACGAAAACTTGCAAAAGCATTGTTTGGCTGTAGAAGCCTCAATGAGGCACTTTGCGAGATATTTTAATCAGGATGAAGAAAAGTGGGCTTTGGCTGGTCTTCTTCATGATTTAGATTATGAAGAAACAAAAAATGATTTTTCAAAACATGGTTTTAAATCAGTAGAAATGCTTAAAGTCTATGATCTTGAAGATGAGATTATTAATGCAATTCGGTCCCATTCTGGTCATGTTGAAAGAGTATCTTTAATGGATAAGGTCCTTTTTGCAGTAGATTCATTAACAGGATTAATTATTGCAGCAACCTTAATGCATCCAGAAAAGAAAATTTCTGCTTTAGATACAAAGTTTGTTATGAGAAGATTCAAAGACAAAAGATTTGCAGCAGGAGCAAGTCGAGAGCAAATTAAATCGTGTGAAGATTTTGATATGAATCTTGAGGATTTTATATCTAACACTATTGAAGCAATGGCTGGGATAGAGGATGTTTTGGGATTTTGATATCTTTTGTATGGATATATAAAGATGGTACACCCACAGGGACTCGAACCCGGAACCTACTGATTAAGAGTCAGTTGCTCTACCTGTTGAGCTATGGGTGCACCAAAGATTAAAACTAAAAGGCAAAAGGTAAAAGTTAAAAAGCAAAATGTAAAACCAAAATTTTATCTTAAAAGAACTAACCTTTTTATTGGACTGGTATAATTTTCTGTCAATAATCTGTAAAAGTATATGCCGCTTGAAACTTGATTACCATTATTATCTTTACCATTCCATTCAATTGAAGATTGATTATTAGCGATTGATAATTGTTTCACCAATTGACCCCTTAAATTATAAATTTTTATCTTTGTGTCCTTTGTGCCCTTAGTGGTAAAAAAAGATATGGTTGTGGATATACTAAATGGATTAGGATAGTTCTGGTAAAGAGCAAATTCTTTGTTATCATACAAAATATTATCAATTGAAGTAATGATATTATCACCATAATTTCCAGTTCGCTGAATATTACCTCTATATATTGTCCAGGGAGTTAGGGAGCCTTTAGGATTTTTATAATCCCATATTGCCACCCCAGTAAGAGTACCAGAAATTATTTCAAAATCTCCATCTCCATCTATATCATCTATTGTAATAGATGAATTCATTGTTGAGTAATTTGTAATTGGAAATTCTGGAAGCAATTCACCACCAAGAGAATAGCAGAATATATTTCCATTGGTAGTTGATGCTAAAATTTCTAATTCTCCATCATTGTTTATATCAACTGCAGCAAGACTATTTTTTGAGCTTGAATTCATATTTTGGGGCCATCCTTGCAAAGTTGAAGCATTAATATCAATTAATTCTATAGATCCTGTTAATGTATTTGATGCAAGTATGAATAGACCACTACTCTCCTGTTTGAAAGCAATCATAGAAGAAAATATATTTGATGAAATCTCTTTTGTGGCTTGTATATTACCAAAACCATCCAATATGTATATATTGTGATTATGACTGCTAAAAGCTATGTTGCTGTCTTCTCCGAAGATAATTGGTGAAGACCAAATTTTTGAGCCAGTTTCAACAGGAAAACCATCCAGAATTTCACCATTCGAAGAAATTGCATATAAAGCTCCATTTAATGTGCCAAAAACAATATCTTTTACTTCGTCATTATTAATATCACCGACTGCAACATCTGAACATATCGGCGAACCAAAGTTATAAGGGAAATTAGGGAAATCAGTTCCATCTATTTTGATGATGTATAATTTTCCATCCAAACAAGGCGCAATAATCTCTAATTCTTCATCCCCATCTAAATCTGCAATCGTAGGAGTGCAAATCATCTGTCCACCTGTTTCATATTCAAAGATTATAGACCTGTCATTATCAATTGCATAAATTTTATTAAATCGTGTTGTTACAACTATCTCATATTCCTGGTCATTATCAATATCCCCGACAGCTATTGAAGCCCAAACTACTTCATTAAGATCAATAGGAAAACCTGAAGTAATACTTGCATCAGTTTCAAAAGAATAAATTTTTCCAGCACAGTCAACAATTAAAATTTCCTTTTCATCGTCATTATCAAAATCAACAACCACAGGTGAACATTTTACTTCACAACCAAGATATTTTGGCCAATTAGTTTGCACTAAAGAAACATTAATGCTTCCATAGTATATTTGTGCGAATGGATATAAAGAGTCTGGATTTGCTGTTATTAAGAGTTGATAATTTAAATCATTATATCCACAGTCGTCTGAGACATGAAATATTATTGGATCAGAAATATTTGTTGATAATTCACCGGGTAACATATTCCCGAATTCACTAATACTATCTATTATAGTAATCTCATCACCATCATATCTCATCGTAACCATTACATCATAAGCAGGCTGCCAATCAGGAAGATTTTCTAATTCAATAATCATTTTTATTTCTTCACCAGGATTTACAATGCCATCTCCATCTCCCAATTCGTCATTCATAGTAATATTGGCAGGAACAACATAAGGAAACTCGCCTTCTAATGTAATAATTTCAGTATGTGGGTCGCCAAATAGAACAAGTTCATAATAACACCATCTGAGCCATGGATTATCTACTTGATTGATAAGTGTTACTTTTGAATAATTATTGCAATCACCTAACTGTTTAATATCTTCTGCAAATAAACCATCAAAAAAGGTCCTGTCAAATTGTTGGGATGGTCCTTCAATAGAACCGGGGCAATACCAGCCATAACGGGTATTACCGATAAAAGCCATTGGACCACAAGATGCGATAATTAATCGTTCAGCCACTGCTTCTTCACCCATACTTGTTACTTCATCAAATGCAGCAGGTAAACATCCCTGGCTATACATCAGTCCATACTCAGTATTAATTAATTGGTCAGCAGAGTTTGGACTCAAACCCATTAAAATCCAGTAATTTGCATGTCCCATATTATTCATTATTCCAACTCCACTATTGAGCATATTTGCAACTGCTTGATCTGAATAAGTTCCATCTCGCTCATAAAGTGTATAGAAATGATAATTATTTTCTGGGATACGAGTTAGAATATCATCTTTATAATCACCACCCCAGGTAACAGGATTCCAATTGAGATTTTCACCAACCATACAAGCTTTTTCCAGAGCAGGTTTTGGATTCTCTGTATAATCAATTATCTTATATAAGGCATTAATAAAATCAATATCTGTATCACCAGGAATTCTACCAATCGCAACTTCTGGCATAAAGTCAACACTGTCTGCAGGATGTTCTCCATAAATACCATTTCCATTATAATCAAAATCACCATCCAGAGCAGAAAAATAAAAGTCTGAGGGAATATAACCAATTGTTCCACCAGCATCAACATATAGTTTCCGTAATGGCACTATTTCATCATCTCCACCTAAAAGTACATATTCAAGAGGACAATCTGAAGAATTCCAGGAAGTATAAGCATCGATTATGAAATTTCTTAATTTATCAGCATTATCTGTTCCAATATATTCAGTATTTATATCCTGCATTGTATAAACAGCAGGATTCAAGCCAAATCCAATTTTCCAATCTACAAAGTCATCAAATAGTGATACAAAATTCTCTCCTGTGATAATGATGTAATCATGCGGGTCATCAGGATTAATTAAGTTATTCCTTGCAGATTTAGATTTTTCCTTGCCAAAATATGAATGTAATTCCTCTTGGTTTTCAACAAATTTCTCTAATCTTTTAATAATAGAATTTGAATTACAAAGCATCTTTGATTGATAATCTAACAAGTGTGAGTTTAGTCTTGTCTCAATATTTAATTCAATCATAGATAGATATTGAATAATTCCGGATTTTGGCAGATACTTAATAGGAAATAGATTGATGATTGCTATGCTATGACCAGCGAAAAGTTCTGTGTTTAAAACTTCAAATTCTGAAATAGGATAAGGGTTGTCAGATGAATAGATTGCTATATTTTTTTCAGTTGGAGTTATCTCATTTGAATTTGTTGGATGAGGAGTTTTTGCAAAGTCTATATAAACTCCTTTATCAATGAGTTGCCAATCCGAATGATTAACATTAACACTTGATATTTGTTCTCCAAAAGGAAGTAATATTTTTATAGGGTAGAATGGAATTATTGGCTCACCAGGAATGGCTAATTTAGATATCAAATCTGACTCGATACGGTTTTGGTTTATTTCAGGTTTATCAAAACTGAATGAAAAGGTTAATTCTTTGGCGGATAGTATTGTCACAAAAAATAATGTTAGACAGATTGTTATTATAAACTTTTTATACATCATAATTTCGATCTTCCTTAAATTTTTTGATAAAAGAAATATGGCTTTGATTTTTGTCAAACTTATTGTATTTGAAAGGGTAATGAAATGTGTTTTTTACAATTTGTTATTTTGTAATATCGAATATCTACTTAACTATTGATGGATTAATATTAAGAGTTTTTAGCTTAAAGATAGTTTAGGATAAGGAATAAATGATGCTCAGATTATAATAGTCTACGATATTTATAGTATAATGAATTTTTTAAACAGGATAAAAATTTATTGACATTATAAGTGATAATTTAATGGATAGTATTAATTTAGAAATTATTGAATAAAACATAATTTGTAATCAAATGAAAGGTTGTTTCATGGGAAGAGTAAGAACTAATATTATTGTGGTTGACCGTAATTGCTGGTGCCTCTTTGACACAGGAGCAAGGAATACCTATGTTGTGAAAAATATAGCATCGCTTTTGCCATCAATTGAATTAGACAAACCAGAACCTGTTGCCCTTGGAGGCCGGATATATCAGGTAAAGAAAGAATGTCATTTATCTTGCCTTGTTGAGGGACTTCCTGTGCGTACCCATGCCAGAGTCCTGGAGGAGATAGGAACGGATGAAGAAGGTAAAAGGATTGAAATTTTACTTGGAGCATTAGCAATGCAAGAGTGGGGTATAAGACCCATTCCGGACAAAGAACAACTGGATATGACCAACTACCCCAAAGAATTTGTTGAGTTTATTGGATAGAATTACGAGTATTCAATTTGGAATTTTTGGTATTCAAATTCTGAGAATATAATCTGGGATGGGAAAGATGCGAATGGAAAATTGCATAAAATAGAGATTTATGTCATGGTTTGGACTGTGACACCTCAAATTAAGATGAAAATAGCAAATTGCAAAAAACGGGAATTTATCTTTACAAACTTGAAGTTGATGGCAAGGAGTATTCGACCAAGAAATTGATCCTCCTTCGTTAATCCCGATATATCGGGACAGAGGATAAATATTTATTAGGTAAATGCTTTGTAACATTCCGATATACTCGTTCTCCCCGCCGTCCATCCCGATATAATCGGGACGGTGGACTATTGCTGGTTCAAGTATTTACTTGAACCATACATTTTAAATGTTTAGGTTCTCCCGAAGGATTTCGGGACAAATCTGAACCAGCAGGGATACTTAAAGTTCTTCTGAATATGAAGTGAAATAAAAAAATATCTAATAAAAAATATCTTTGCGAAAGTTTATAGAAATAAATACCTGAACTTATCCCCGTCCCTGAGAACGCGGGGACTAACCCGTCTGTTCGCCGAGGCTGACCGAGACTAATTCAACTAATTGGTACAGCCGCCTTTAAATGGTGGGTTAAGTTTTGGACAAATACCAACGCCGCAAAATACATTCCCTTGTCTGTCTGGTGGGCACGCACTATGTGTATAACTTGGGTTTTGTCCTTTTTCATTTCCAAAACCTCTTATCGATATATGATCTTTATTAATGAAAATGCTAAGCGAATAGAATCCATTATCATTTTCAAACGTACCATCTTGCCCAAATCCTATCCATCTGCCGCAAGTTCTCTGTGCCTCAGCTAAATTTGCTCCAAAACCGGGGTTACCATTACCTCCACCAGCCATACCAGCTGGTGTTTTATAAAAAGCTATTGCTTGTGCAGCAAAGGTCGCCAAGTCAGCCTTAAGTGCCTCCCGATTTGAACTTGCTGATTGTGTGCTGAACATTGTAATACCAACACCTACTGCTACGCCTACAATTATTACTGCTAATACAATTAGTAACACCTGTTGTGTTCCCATTGTTTTCTCCTTTCTATCTTTGCGAAAGTTCTAAACTTTCGCAAAGTTGTTATAAATAAAAAAGGACGCAACTTCCAATTACGCCCTTATACGAGGTATCACCAAACACCCACATAGCAAGACATAAGAAAGTGCGTCCATAATGGACGCATACTTTCTATTTGTTCTGCTATGTTAAAAATTGGTGATTTTCGTATAAGAACAAATAAAAAAAATGCGAAAAGTTTTTAATTCTTATAAGTTATCTAAGTCATAGTTTTTCCTTTTTTATTTATAAATATACTAATCCGTCTGGGCGCCTGTCGGGGCTTCCCGACTTGTCGGGGAGACTGACCGAGACCGATAGAATTAATAAAACAATTTTCTTTCTTTAATGTTGTATCTATCATTTCCTCAATGACAAATAATTTACGAAAAGCTAAAATTTACATTAAATTGAAACATTTTAAACCAAAAGAGACAAATTATTTTTTCTTTGTCAAATTATTCAACTTTGCGAGTCCCCAATTAAATTGAGGATTAAACTTTCGCAAAGATTCGCTAGATCCTTCGGATAATACAATAATATATGCAATTTATATGCCAAAATTTTATATGACTTTCCGAAAAAAACTTTTTTCTGTCAAAATAAATTTATTTTTTTTAAAATTAGCAATATTTGGAAATTATGTAGAAGTCTATTATAACCTTCTCTGGAGAGAAGGACTCCATATTTTGTTTGCAAATATAAGGAGCGGTCAGGGATCATTCCCTGACGGATAATAAGTATTTTTTAATAATTTTCATATATTTTTAAAGTGAAATTATGTCATAAAAACATTACATATCAGAAGGATATGTCATAAAAATATGACAGGAGATTATTGTTTTCATATGAAAATCACTTTCTGTTATTTCAATTCGGGATATCCATTCTCCGAAGGATGAATCGGAGTCCTCATTTGCGTACTCAATTGTGGCCAATTTGTACCAGCATTAAAAGCTCTTGAAAAATGTGTTGATGTAAAACCACTTATTAGTGCAGTTTATCCTTTTAATAAAGCTTTGGAGGCATTTGAAAAAGCTTATTGCTGGTTCAAGTATTTACTTGAACCATACATTTTAAATGTTTAGGTTCAGATTACAAATCTGAACCAGCAGGGAGGAATACTTAAAGTTCTTCTGAATAAAATATCTTTGCGAAAGTTCTAAACTTTCGCAAAGGTGAGATTATTTTGTTAAAATTTTCCGTTTATAATAATTTGCTTTGTCTATTATTTCATCCTCATCAACAGTTAACAATTTTCGGTTTTCCATAATTAATTTTCCATTTATGATAACATCACAAATTGCATTGCTGGATATAGTATATACAAGATGAGAATAGACATTATACATAGGAAGAATTTCCAATTTATTTGTATCAATTAAGATAATATCAGCTTTTTTACCAACTTTTAGTGAACCTAATTCTTCCTGTTTTTTAAAAGCTTGTGCAGAATTAATTGTAGCCATTTTTACTACTTTATAAGCAGGAATAATAGAAGGGTTTTGATTATATGCTTTATGAATTTTGGCTGTAAAGTCCATCTCTTCTAGAATACTAAGATTGTTATTGCTTGCTACCCCATCTGTCCCAAGGCACAAATTTATTCCTTTTTCAATATACTTTTTGATAGGCATAAAACCTGAAGCAAGCTTTAAATTACTTTCTGTCGTGATTACAACACTTATGTCTTTTTCTTTTAAAATATTTAGTTCTTCTTCATCTACCCAAATTCCGTGAGCAATAACAACATTGTTATCAAGAAAACCAATGTCATTCAAATACTTTATCGGTCTTTTATGATACTGTTTCAAACAGTCTTCAACTTCCTTTTTTGTTTCTGATATATGAATATGTAATAACATATTGTTTTTATGAGCAGATTCTGCTGTAATTTTTAGCGTTTGAGAACAACAAGAATAAATTGAATGTGGTGCAATTGCGAATTCAATTAGCTCATTATCAGCAAATTCATTTTGATATTTAACCACATTATTTAAAGCTTGTTTTGGATCTTTATAATTTGAATTTGGGAAGTCCACAATACCCTGACCAACAATTGCACGAATACCAACTTTCGTTGCTGCCTTTGCAGTTTGCATTGGGAAGAAATACATATCATTAAACATCGTTATTCCATTTTTAATAAGTTCTGCTGCACCATGTAAGGAAGCTGAATATACAAATTCTTCTGATATAAATTTTATTTCTGCAGGCCAGATATAATTTTCCAACCAATCCTGTAAGTGCAAATCATCAGCTAATCCACGAAAATATGTCATTGGTAAGTGAGTATGTGCATTAATAAATCCTGGCATGACAATTTTTGATTTTGCATCAATTGTCTTCTTTGCTGAATATTTCTTTCGTAGAAATTCAGTTTTGCTGATTTCTATTATTTTTCCATCTTTTACTGCGATAGAATTGTTTTCAAAAATATGCATTTTTCTGTCTATTGTTAAAATATGTCCGTTCTTTATTAAAATATCAATTGATTCCATATAGAAAATTTTTAGATATTGAATTATGTTTATTTGTTTTTTATAATTTTTTTTATAATAAAACTCTTAGAAGCTTTTTCTTAAAATATGAATGAGTTGAAAAAATTTCAAGCTTTTCATAATGAAAAATCATTGATAAAAGGTTGATATTATGTGTCTTGAATAAATAAAGAAAAATTATTGATTAAATTGAGGTAATATTAATTTTATTGTTATTAACGGTTTTGGATAATTTGATTTAGTTTTTCACCCATTGTTGATATTTTTCGATTTTTAGAGTGTCTCCAATCTTTGATTGTATCTTTAGTAAGTACTACAAAATCACTATTTTTATCTTTTCCACCTGCAGACCTTAAACTATTAGCTAATTTTTTCATGGAGACCCATATTGTTTTGATTCTTTTGTTATCGGAATCTTTAAGCCATTCTTTTAAATATGGATATACTTCCGCAGGACGTGCTCTTGCAATTTGAATTATAGTATGTGTAATTTTCTTTTGGACTTCAATACTTTCGTCATCAATAATTTTTTCAATGAATTCCATTACAAAATGTGGGTCTTTTTGAGAAATATTTTCTAAACCATGAAATGATAAAGAGCGTTTTTTCTCATCCTTGCTTTCAATCCATTTCATCATATTGGCTTTCATCAAATCTGGATATTCTTTCCAGAAATGATCCATAATATTCTCTGCTTCCCATTTTATTGAATGGTAATAATTGCTGACTATTTCTACCATTTCTTCTGGTTTATCCATGAAATAATTATAGAAGAAGAATAAAGCTGTTGCACGTTTTGCGTAATTTTTTGAATCTAATAATGATTTTGCAATCTTTGCGACCTTATCTTTTTGTGGAGAATTAGCAGCAGTTTCTGCAATTAATATCCTTCCAAAATAATTCTTACAGGAAGCAAACTCCTCAAATTTCTTTTCGCCCTTTTTTGGAGATTCGTCGAAGATCTCAAGAGTTTTTTCAATTTTATGACGAAATTCTTTTTCCTCTTTTTCGTCAAGACGACCAATTTCTTTAATCATAAATTACCTTTCAGATGTTAAGTATTAAATTATGTTTTGCAATTACAAAATTTTTGTACTTACTTATTTAATCCTCTGATTATGGATTTTTTGTTGTCTATTTGGTTTTGGACTTTATAAAGTTTGTAAAATTATTATGTCAAGTAAAAGTAATATTTATTCAAAATAGTTTTTAAATTATACATTTATGATTTTGTAATATCTAAATAATTGTGTTTTTACTATCAAATAAATTATCTATTAAAAAATTGTCCTTGACATCAAAAATTTGTGGTTAACAAAAGAGCCTAAAAATATTGGAGTAAGGATGTCTGAGAAAGTTATATTTGGGAATATTAACAGTAAAGAAGCCATAGAATTAGAAGAAAGATATGGCGCTCATAATTATAAACCTCTTTCAGTAGTAATTGCAAAAGGAGAAGGTGTTTATGTTTGGGACCCAGAAGGCAAGAGATATTACGACTTTCTCTCAGCATATTCTGCACTCAATCAAGGACACTGCCATCCCAAAATTATCAAAGCGCTTACAGAACAAGCAAAGATTCTCACTCTTACTTCTCGGGCGTTTTTTAATAATAAACTCGGTGAGTATGAAAAATATATAACAGAATTTTTTGGTTATGATATGGTTCTCCCGATGAATACAGGAGCTGAGGGTGTTGAAACAGCTATAAAGCTTTCCCGTAAATGGGGTTATGAGAAAAAAGGTATAAAATCTGATAAAGCCAGAATAATTGTTTGTGAAGGTAACTTTCATGGACGCACTCTCGGTGCTATCTCAGCTTCAACAGATCCTGAATGTACTGAAAATTTTGGACCTTTTCTTCCGGGTATTGTTAAAATACCATACAATAATCCTGAAGCTTTAGAAAAGGTTTTGGAAGAACAGGGTAAAGAAGTTTGTGCTTTTTTAGTTGAACCTATTCAAGGTGAAGCTGGTGTTATTGTTCCAGACGATGGCTATCTACAAAAAACTTTTGATATATGCAAAAGATATAATGTATTATTTGTGGCTGATGAAATTCAAAGTGGGATTGGAAGAACTGGGCGTCTCTTAGCCTGTGATTATGAGGGGGTTAAACCTGATATATTGATTCTTGGAAAAGCAATTTCAGGTGGAGTTCTACCTATCTCTGCCATATTAGCAAACAGGGATATAATGCTTGTTATAAAACCAGGACAGCACGGTTCTACTTTCGGTGGATTTCCTTTAGCTTGTGTAGTTGCAAAAGCAGCTTTAGAAGTTATCAAAGAAGAACATTTGATTGAAAATGCAGAAAGACTCGGAAAAATATTTCGTGAAGAAATGAGAAGAATTGATTCTCCTCTTATTAAATTAATTCGTGGTAAAGGCTTGCTTAATGCAGCAGTTATTAAACCAAAAGATGGAGTAGAAGCTTGGGATGTATGTGTTAAATTTGCAGAAAAAGGATTGCTATGTAAACCTACCCATAAGCATATTATTCGTTTTGCACCACCATTAGTAATTACTGAACCCCAACTGATGGATGCAATTGGTATCATTAAAGAAGTGTTTTGTGAATTGCATTAATAATCAATTTGTTTGAGCAAGAGAATTTTTAGATGAAATATACATCCCGATATATCGGGACAAAAGAATATGAAAATATCTTATTTGATGAATGTGAACAGCAACAGGATAAACCTGTTGCTACCCGCTAGCTGGTGGGTAGATTCGGGTTTATCCGAATTGAAATACAAGGGATTTTCATATGAAACCTACATGTCCCGAAAACAAATCGGGACACAAAGGAGAATGAAAATTACATTAGAGTTATGTATTTTATTATATTGTTATTTTTTTCTTTGCGTTTTATATTCTTTGCGTCCTTTGCGGTTAGGAGCGATTTTCAGATGAAAATTGGAATAAGAAGAGAAAACAAGAGCAAGTGGGAAAGAAGAGTTCCATTTACTCCTGACCATATTAAACTATTAAAAGAAAAATATTGTATTGAAACAATATTGCAACCTTCAAAAATTCGTATTTTTTCTGATGACGAATATAAAAATTCAGGTGCATTCATAAATGAAGATTTGTCTGAATGTCCAGTTATTTTTGGCATCAAGGAGATGCCTAAATCATTCTTTCTTCCGAATAAGACTTATGTTTTTTTCTCTCATGTTATTAAAGGTCAATCTTATAATATGCCAATGTTACAAAAAATGATGGATTTGAAATGCAATCTAATAGATTATGAAAAGATGGTAGATGAGAATGATAGAAGATTGATATTTTTTGGCAGGTATGCAGGCATAGCCGGGATGATAGATACGCTTTGGGCTTTCGGGCAAAGGTTAAAGTACGAAAACATATCAGACCATTTTACAGAAATAAAAAAGGCATATCAATATGAATCTTTAGAACAAGCAAAAAATGATTTAAAAGAAATTGGAGAGAAGATTCAGAAAGATGGAATTCCAGAAAATATAACTCCCCTTGTATGTGGAATTACAGGTTATGGCAATGTTTCTAAGGGTGTTCAGGGAATTCTTAATGAGTTACCAATTATTGAGATTACTCCTTCTCAGCTTTTGACTTTATCTAATAGTGAAAGTGTTTCTCAAAATCATATCTACAAAGTAGTTTTCAAAGAAGAGCATCTTGTAGAACCAAAAGAAAGAAATAAAAATTTCGAATTACAAGATTATTATGAAAACCCTCAAAAATACAAATCAAAATTTGAAAAATATATTCCTCATATGTCTATACTTGTAAATTGTATTTATTGGGAATCCCGCTATCCAAAATTGGTTACCAAAGAGTATTTAAAATCATTTTATCAAAAGAAGAAAAAGCTGAAGTTAGAAGTTATTGGGGATATTAGTTGTGATATAAATGGTTCTGTTGAGATAACCTCAAAGGTAACTGAACCAGATAATCCAGCTTATGTTTATAATCCAATTTTAGATGAAATTAAGGAAGGTATTAAAGGTAAGGGAGTTGTTGTTATTGCAAGAGATAATCTGCCTTGTGAAATTCCAAGAGAGTCATCAATATTTTTTAGCAATGCACTTATCAGTTTTGTCCCTCAAATTGTAGAAGCACATAGTTCAGATTCATTGGACAAAGATTCTCTTCCCAAGTCAATTCAAAAGGCATTAATTGTGCATCGCGGAAAATTTACTAAAGATTTTGAATATATTAAAAAATATCTTTGAAACTTGATATTTGAAATTTGATACTTGATACTTGAAATTTGATACTCGAAATCCGATTAATTTCATTTCAATTGATAATTTTCTATTCCCAAGTTTCAAGTTTCCAATTTCAAGTTTCAAAAGAGAAGGGAAAAAGAAATGAAAAGAGTACTAATCTTAGGTGCTGGACTGGTTTCCAGACCACATGTTAATTATCTGCTTGATCAACATGATTTTTTTGTCACAGTGGCAAGTAGGACAGTTAGTAAAGCTGAGAAGTTAGTTGGTGACCACCCTCGTGGTAAAGCAATTTCTCTAAATGTTAAGGATGATGAGAAATTAGAAGAATTAGTATCTGAAAATGACCTTGCTGTGAGTTTGTTGCCGTATACCTATCATGTTAAGATAGCAAAATTATGTATGAAATATGGGAAAAATATGGTTACAACCTCATATGTAAGTGATGATATGAATGCATTAGATAGTGAAGCTAAAGCAGCTGGTATTCTTTTGCTTAACGAAATTGGAGTTGATCCGGGTATTGACCATATGTCAGCAATGAGAGTGATCGATAATGTGAAGAATAATGGTGGACGAATTATAAGTTTCAAATCATATTGTGGAGGATTACCTGCTCCTGAAGCAAATACTAATCCATGGGGTTATAAGTTTTCCTGGAGTCCAAGAGGGGTTGTAATGGCTGGGAAAAATCCTGCAAAGTATATTATGGATAAGAAAATTGTTGATGTTCCTGGACCGGAACTATTTGCAACAAATTGGAAAGTTGATATTCCTAATTTTGGTGAACTTGAAGCATATCCAAACCGTAACTCCGTGCCTTATAAGGAATTATATCATATTGAAAATACTGACACAATGTTTCGAGGAACACTTCGTTATCCTGGATGGTGTGCTACAATGAAAAAGATTGTGGATCTTGGATTTCTTGATGATGAAATAGTTTATGACATAAAAAATTTGACCTATGCTGAGTTTATAAAGAATTTTGTGACTGATTCAAGATATGATAATTTAAAAAAAGACCTTGCTGCTCAATGGGGATTGAATGTTTCTTCAGATCCGATATATAGAGTGGAGTGGTTAGGACTTCTTGGCAATGAAAAAATCGGTCTTGAAAAAGGCACAGCTATGGATATTTTCTGTAAAATCTTGCTTGATAAACTTAAATATGAACCAGAAGAAAGAGACCTATTGGTTTTACATCACGAATTTATCGCTGAATATCCTGACAAGAAACAAAGTATTACTTCAACAATGATAGATTATGGAATTCCTGGAGGAGATTCATCTATGTCCAGAACTGTTGGTTTACCTGCAGCTATTGCAGTAAAATTGATTCTTAATGGTGTCATAAAAGAAACAGGTGTTCATATTCCTGTAAGACCTGACATTTATGAACCCATATTAGAAGAACTAAAAAATCAAAATATTACTTGTAAAGAAATGTATCTGGATATTTAATTTTATTAACTTGGATTTTGTTCGTGTTAGTTCGTGTAGTTCGTGGCTAAAAAGGATTTTCAGATGAAATAATGTAAATGAGAATTGCTAAAAATGCCAAGAAAATCATTTTATAGTTCAGTATTATTTTTACAAGATTATTATTTTATCGAATCAATTTATTTAAAATCAAATTTGACAACTTTTAATCAGCATACCAATTCATACATTATGCTAATTTACTTCTATATTTTAATAAGGAGAATAGATGGCAAAGAAAACACCTTTTTACAATATTCATAAAAAGAATAATGCCAAAATATTATCTTTTGCAGATTATGAAATGCCTATCCAATATGAAAAAGGTATCATGTATGAACATCGTAAGGTTAGAGAATCGGTTGGAATATTTGACTTGAGCCATATGGGAGAATTTATCATAAAAGGAAAGAAAAGATTGGACTTTGTGCAAAAAACCACTGTTAATGATGTGTCTGAATTGGAAGTTGGGCAAGTTCAATACAGCAATATGTGTTATCCTGATGGTGGTATTGTTGATGACCTGCTCATTTATCGGGATGAGGATATTTTCTACCTGGTGGTGAATGCTTCAAATATTGATAAAGATTTTGCCTGGCTTGAGAAGAATCTCATAAATGATATGGAATTGGAAAATGTTAGTAACCAGACAGCACTAATTGGTGTTCAGGGGCCTGACTCTGAAAAAGTTATGCAGAAACTTGTAAATGATGATCTGTCAAAACTTAAGTATTATTGGTTTATTCACACCACAATTGATGATGTGCCTGTAATGATATCTCGGACAGGATATACTGGTGAGGACGGATTTGAAATATATTTTACTCAACTTGAAAGAGCAGAAGATATGTGGAATAAGGTTGAAAAAGCTGGGGCAGAATTCGATATTGAGCCTATTGGGCTTGGAGCACGAGATACCCTTAGATTAGAAATGAAATATCCACTTTATGGAAATGATATTGACCAAAATACCAATCCTCTTGAAGCAGGACTAAGATGGGTTGTTAAATTTGATAAGGATGATTTCATCGGGAAAGAACCACTTCTAAAAGTAAAAGCAGAAAAGATTAAACGAAAATTAGTAGCGTTCATTATGAATGAAAAAGGAATTCCTCGTCCTCATTATGAGATTTACAAAGATAATCAGATGATTGGAGAAGTAAGAAGTGGATCTATTTCTCCCAGTTTGAATGTAGGCATAGGAACAGGTTATGTAAAACGAGATTTTATGAAAAGCGGAAATGAGATTGAAATCAAAATAAGAAATAAGTTTTTAAAAGCTACGATTATCAAACCACCATTTTACAAAGATGGTACAATAAAAAGATAGAAATTATTATGAGAGGTGCTGGAATGGTAAAAGACGATTTAAAATACACTGAAAACCATGAGTGGGTGAAAATTGATGGCAAAGAAGCAACTATAGGTATAACAGATTATGCTCAGAAAGAACTTGGTGATATCGTATTTATAGAATTACCAGAAATTGGTGATGAATTGTCTGCTGAAGATGTTTTAGCTACAGTTGAGGCAGTTAAAGCAGTAGAAGAGATATATACACCTATTGGTGGTAGAATAATTGATGTTAATTCTAAGCTTGCTGATACTCCAGAACTTCTTAATTCAAGTCCTTACGATGAGGGATGGATTGTCAAATTTGAGATTGTGAATGAAGATGAAATTGAGAGTTTGCTTTCAGCAATGGATTATAAGAAGCTGATTGGAGAATAGAAAAGCACAATTCCGAAAAAAAACACATGGAGTTCCATTCTCCAGAATGGGAATAAAACTCATATTCTCTTATAGGGAAGCTATCCATTATACATAAATATGAAATCTTAAATAGAAGCCCACAAATTCATTTGTGGGTTTATAAGTAAAAAAACTATATGAACCGTTTTAACGGTTTAAGAAATCCCGATAAATCGGGATTAAAAATATGTGTGCTATTCTTACCCACGATTAAAATCGTGGGCTTCTAAACACTCTGTAAAAACATATCTACAGACTTATGTATAATGGAAAGTATAGGGAAGAGAGATTAAAAGATTTTACCTCCTCTGGAGAGGAGAACTCCAAGTTTTTTATCTATTACTTTTTACTTTTATAACTGGATAAAGAAGCAATATAAAACAAGATAATATAATTAGTGCTAAACCAATACCAAAACTATCAACAAGAAATCCCATTATAGGAGCAAGAATTGCAATTGTCATTGTCTTTAATTGTGATTCTACAGAAAGTCCAGTTGCCATTATTTTTGATGAGATGTTTTCACTTATGTAGCCGATATTCATCGGTCTTCTGATATTTTGTGCTGCATATAAAAGCACGAAAATCAGGATTGTCAAAACCTTCACATCAACTGCATAAAATATTCCAGATGAGATTGTTAATATAATTCCCAAAATAAAACTAATGTTAATCGCAAATGCCAATGAACGGAATTTTTTTGAAAATCTGTTTGCATTTCGTGAAGAATATGATGTAATCAGATAGAGCAAAAAGTATGTTATTGAAATGAGTATTGTGCTTCTTTTATCACCTAATGACAGTAAGATTGGAATTGATAATGCAAAAGTTTGAAGGATTGGCTGAAGGTAATCTTTGATTGCTTTGAATAAGCCGTCATATAAAGATGAATTGAAAAGTGCCTTTATCAAAAGGGAATTTTTAAACATTTGAAGGAAATTTGAAATTGTATTTTTGAAATTCCCGAATACAGCTTTTAGTATATTGCTTTCTTCAATTTTTTTAATTTCTCCATTTAATTCTTTTGGATAGGAAATCATTAGAAATAGTGCAAAAATATATGGGATGATAGACCCCAAGAAAATAATCTTATAACTTCCTGAATATAAAACGAGGGCACCAGCAATCAAAGCTGATATTGCAGAACCAAACTGAGACAAACTTCGTGTATGACCATAATATTCTACTTTCAGATGGGAAATATTCTTTATTTTCAAGTATTCCATAATCATTGCTTTATGAGTTCCTGTTCTGAATGCTTCGCCAAAAGCAAATAGTATCATAGCAAATATGTAAATTCTGAACTTTGGGAAGAAATAGAAAATTATAAAGGATAAAATATAAGATACAAAAGCAAAAATCATTGAATTCTTTCTTCCATAAGTATCTGCAAAAAGACCTGTTGGAATTTCTAAGATTGTTGTTGAAATTTCTCTGATTGAATAAAGTGTCCCTATCTGTAAAAATGACATACCCATTTCACGAAAGAAAAGGATTATGAATGGGTCAAAGAATCGTAAGTTTTTTAAAAATCCATAACCACAGAATTTATAATATTGAATGTCTTTTGGTATCATAAGTTTTTTGAAACTTGTTACTTGATACTTGAAACTTGAATCTTATTATCCAGTATCAAGTTTCCAGTTTCCAGTTTCAATTTTAATCAAATCCCAAACTTTCTGAAGCTTCTCCTGAAATGATAAAAGAGTTGAATCATTTTCTATTACAATAAAATCTGTTTTTTTAATTGGTTTTTTCTGTGAGTTAATTCGTGAAATCGCATCTTTTTTAGTTAGTTTTTGATAGGTCATTAGACGACTAATTTGAGTTTCTTTTTTTGCTGTAATTAGAACGACATAATCACAAATTTTATCTAAATTCCAGTCTAAAAGGAGAGCAGCATCGATCACAATAGTATTTTCTGAAGATAATTCTATCTTTTGCTTGATTTCTTTTACTAAAATTGGATGTATAATTTTATTAAGAGTTTCTAGTTTTTTTGGATTTTCAAAAACAATTTTACCAAGCAATTGTCTATTAATTCTATTTTTAGAAAATATTGTTTTTTCAAATTTATGGAAAATTGTTTTTTTTATATCTGGGTACTCTAATATTTGATGACCAATTTTGTCTGTATCAATAATTAGAATTCCTCTTTTGTGAAAAAAATTTGCTGCAGTTGTCTTACCAGAAGCGATACTACCAGTAATGCCAATAATTGTTTTATTTTGTAGCCACAAAGGTTCATCCTTCGTCCCTCCCCGATTAAATCGGGGATTATCGGGACTACAGAGAATGGACACAAAGACCCTAAGAAGTCATAAGATTCATGGTTACTCTTTGTGTCTTGGAGTCTTGGTGGTAAAATTAAATCTATTTATTTTTCAAATTCATCAATCAAAGTTTGAGAAAGGATGTCGATAGAAACATTTTTGTTAATAATTCCATTTTTAACAGTTGAGATTTTTCCAGTATCTTCAGATACAATTATTACAAATGCATCGGTTTGCTCAGATATACCAATTCCAGCCTGATGACGCGTACCATATTTTCTTTTATATTTCTCTTGAGTTGTTAATGGTAATATTACTTTTACTGCAACAATACGATTGTTTTTTATTACAATTGCACCATCATGCAGAATGGTTCTTTTATTATAAATTGTGAGAATAAGTTTTTCAGATATTTCTGCATTGATAATCTCTCCGGTAACTAAATAATCGTCAATACCAACTTTATTTACAATTACGAATATACCACCAATTCTATTGTAAGCCATATTTCTGATTGCATTTAACAGTTCAGTAAATTTATATAATTCTTTTGGTGGAAAAAGTGATCGGAAAAAGGGTTTTTGTCCAAATTTTATCAAAGCAGTTCTGATTTCAGGTTGAAATAAAACTATAATACCGATTACCCAAAAATCTTTAATGATATT
>JAGMCF010000121.1 GCA_023129415.1 Candidatus Cloacimonadota bacterium | reverse complement strand
GTGAAATCAATTGCAATAATTGTAGTAACCGCAGATAAAGGGCTTTGTGGTGCTTTTAATATTAATATTATAAAAAATGTAGAACAGGTTATTAAAAAATATAAAAAAAAGAATATAGAACTAATCTGTGTAGGCAAAAAAGGCAGGGACTACTTTAAGAAAAGGGGATATATCATTAGAGAAGAATATATCAATTTCTTTAATAGACTAAAATTTGACTACACTCGTGATGTTATGAATTTGGTTACATCTTCCTTTTTGAAAGGCAAATATGAACAGGTACTCATAATTTATAATGAGTTTAAATCTGCTATTCAGCAAAATATTGTGGAAAAGCAATTACTGCCTTTGGTTGAATTAAAAGAAACTGATGATAAATTTCTGGCTTCATATCTCTATGAGCCAGAAGCCATAACACTTTTAGAAGATTTGATAAAAAAGCATCTTGATGTCCAGATATGGAGAGTTCTTTTAGAATCCTCGTCCGCAGAGCAAGGTGCCCGAATGACTGCAATGGATGCTGCAACTGATAATGCTGATGAAATGATTAAAGAATTGACTCTGGATTATCACAGGAAAAGACAGGATAATATCACAAAGGAAATTATTGAAGTTTCTTCAGCCTCAGAAGCATTATGATGAGAAAGATTCAAGCTATGATTTTTCCCCTTTGTATCTCAATTGTCCTCAATTGAGTCGCAAGTGAGGACACTTGCGTTACATTATATGAAAATTATGGAAAAAAACTAAGTTGACATCCGATATAATTGAGATTATTGAGAATATAGAATTTCAATTATCCAATCTAAAGGAAGCCTTAAAGAAGAACATGCCCATAATAAAGGGTGAGAAAAAAGCTTTCCACTCAGTCCGGGAATATGAATTTTGTGGGATGTGGAAAGACAGAGATGAAATGATTAAAGAATTGACTCTGGATTATCATAGGAAAAGACAGGATAATATCACAAAGGAAATTATTGAAGTTTCTTCAGCTTCAGAAGCATTATGATGAGAAAGATAAATTCATAGTTTTTATCTTTTAAAATGATAGGATTTAATATGAAATCTGCAAAATTGTATTCTCATGTCATTCCAACCTGGCTACGGCTTGCTTCGCCAAGACGAGACACTCACAGATGTCATTCCCGACCCCGATCGGGAATCCATATAGAGTGAAGACGCAGTAAAAGACAGGTTGTAAGGAATGGATTTTCACTGGAGTTTACACTCAACTTTATTGAGTGTGGGAATGACAAGTTAGGTGAATTTTCCATATTTTGCAGAATCCATATAGGATTAACCTAATCAGGAGGAATATTGAAAAAAGGAAAGATTGTTCAGATTATAGGAGCGGTGGTGGATGTTGAATTTTCAGAGGAGTATCTACCGGCTATTTATTCAGCATTAAAGATTGAGAAGGAAGATAAAAGTGAATTAATTTTAGAAGTCCAACAGCATCTTGGTGAGAATAGAGTGCGAGCCGTAGCAATGGATTCTACCGATGGCTTAAAAAGGGGTGACGAAGTAATTGATACTGAAGGTCCTATTTCTGTCCCTGTTGGCGAAGAGACACTTGGCAGATTGATTAATGTTATTGGTAAACCAATAGATGAAAGGGGAGAAATTAAATCAAAGAAAAGATATCCAATTCATAGAGAAACTCCAGGATATCCAGACCTTGATATAAAAGATGAAATTTTAGAAACTGGGATTAAGGTTATCGATCTTCTTTGTCCATATTGTAAAGGTGGCAAAACAGGTCTTTTCGGTGGAGCAGGGGTTGGGAAGACAATACTCATTATGGAACTCATTAGAAATGTAGCTACTGAACATGGTGGATATTCAGTCTTTGCAGGTATAGGTGAAAGAACTCGTGAAGGGAATGATCTATGGTTAGAAATGCAGCATTCAGGAGTAATTGATAAGACAGCTATGGTCTTCGGTCAGATGAATGAACCACCTGGTGCAAGGCTCAGAGTAGGTTTGGCAGGTTTAGCTATTGCAGAATATTTCCGTGATGAAGCAAAGCAGGATGTCCTACTCTTTATTGATAACATCTTCCGCTTTACCCAAGCCGGCTCTGAGGTTTCTGCATTATTAGGAAGGATGCCCTCAGCTGTAGGATATCAACCCACTTTAGCCACAGAAATGGGTGAACTTCAAGAGAGAATCACATCTACAAAAGAAGGTTCGATTACATCAGTTCAAGCTATTTTCGTACCTGCAGATGACCTTACTGATCCTGCTCCTGCCACAACTTTTTCACATCTTGACGCAACAACAGTCCTTTCTCGAAAAATTTTTGAACTCGGCTTATATCCCGCGGTTGATCCGCTTGACTCTACATCGAGGATTTTAGACCCAAGAATTGTTGGGACAGAACATTATACTGTGACTCGTAGAGTTCAACAGATACTACAAAAATATCGTGAACTACAGGATATTATAGCAATTCTTGGCATGGAAGAACTATCTGATGAGGATAAGATTACTGTTAATCGTGCTCGACGAATAGAGAGATTTCTCTCACAACCATTTTTTGTTGCTGAAGCGTTTACTAATTACAAAGGACAATATGTTCCTTTAGAAGAAACAATTAAAGGTTTTAAAGCAATTGTGGATGGAGAATACGATGATATTTCTGAGCAAGCATTCTATATGGCTGGTTCAATAGACGAAGTAATTGAAAGAACAAAAGGGATGAAGTCTGAATAAAGGATATGAATAATAAGCTTCATTTAAAGATAACAACACCTCTTGGCATTTTCTTAGAAAAGGCTGTTGATGAAATTGTTGCACCCGGAAGTGAAGGATATTTTGGTGTGCAGTTTGGACACACCCCTTTTATAACTTCCATAATTCCAGGTGTATTAACAGTTTTTAGTAATGAATCTCAGGAAAAATATTCTATACATAATGGATTCGCAATTGTAGACATAAATAAAATTAGTATATTAACAGAAATAATTGAAAAGCCAGAAGAGATAGATAAGGATAGAGCAGAAAAAGCAAAAAAGCGTTCTGAAATACGACTAAAAGAAAAAAAGGAAGATACTGATTTTCGTAGAGCTGAAGCAGCATTAAGACGAGCCCTGGCAAGAATATATACTTTGAAATAATATTTTTTTCATTTTTACAAACCCCTTTCAAATAGATATAGTTCTTTTCCACAAAAATTATAAATAATAATTAAAGACTCTACATTTTTTGAAATGCTCAAGATATAGTACAAATTATGTATTTTTAGAAGATAATGGAATTGCAGAATAGAATTAAATTAACTAAAATATTTATTCATTTCTTTCAACATTTTTTAACAATTATTTTTTATATTATTATATTTCAATCTTTTACGATTTACTCTTTTGGAGAAGAGAACAAACCAGATTCATTAATAAATTATCAAGTCATAAAAGGGGATAATCTTTATCTAATCGCAAAAAAATATTTTAACCAGACTGATATTTTTTCCCTAAAAGACTTCATTGCTGAAATTAGAAACATTAACGAAATTTCTGAAGATAATTTAATTATCCCAAAACAAATTCTGAAAATTCCAATAAGTTCTTTAAAAGATTCTATATTTTACAAAAAAATTCAGCATAATGAATTAAGGGGTGTATATGTTAATTCATATAATCTTACTTCAGCAAAACTAAAAGAAATAACTGAAAATTATGATTCTTTAGGATGCAACACATTGATTGTAGATTTTAAAAATACTCATGGAGACATATTATATCCAACTAAAAATTCATTAGCAATTAAAATTGGAGCATATAAACCAGCTATTTCATACCCAAATAAATTAATATATCAACTTCATAAACATAATATTTCACTTATTGCAAGAATAACAATTTTTAAAGATACAACATTAGCAAATGCATCCCCGATTAAATCGGGGACAGAATGGACACCTAAA
Organism: Candidatus Cloacimonadota bacterium; assembly: GCA_023129415.1. GTDB lineage: Bacteria > Cloacimonadota > Cloacimonadia > JGIOTU-2 > JGIOTU-2 > JAGMCF01. Next base: position 9,062 of record JAGMCF010000121.1, on the reverse strand, counting down.
ATTATAATTGATTCAACAGATATTGATTCAACTAAAACTGATAGTATAAATTTTCCTAAAAAAATAAAATGGGTAAATCCTAACTGTAAAGAAGTTCAGAATTATAATCTTGAAATTATCAAAGAGGTAATTTCATTAGGTGTTGATGAGATTCAATTAGATTATGTCCGATTCCCAACCGAGATATATTTGTTAAATGCTGATTATGGTATCCCTGATTCTGTATCAAAGCAAGAGGTGATTACAAATTTTTTAAAATCTGTATATGAAATTACTCAAAATGCAGGAGTTAAATTATCTGCTGATATTTTTGGTGTTGTGGCTATGCAAAATAAGCAGGATATTATGAACACAGGTCAATATATATCCTCAATGATAGAATATCTTGATAGAATACATCCTATGGTGTATCCATCACATTTTTATGGTGAATTTTGGGATAAGAAATATCCTGCTAATGAGCCTTATTATTTTGTGTATCGGACTTGTCAGGCAATTTTAACTCAGATTGAACAAAAGGAAAAGATAATTCCATACTTACAGGCTTTTACTCTGAAGGGATCGAAAGTTAGTCCATTTTATATCATCTCTCAATTACAAGCTGTTAAAGATTGTGGTTTAGATTCAGGATATTTACTATGGAATGCATACGGAAATTATGATTCAGCCTGGAATGCACTTGGTTTTTGGAATTCTGAAATTGAATTTTACGAATATAATAAAATTGATGAAGATAAATAAGCACAACCTTACTGAAGGCTCTATTACAAAGAATATTCTGAGATTGGCTTTGCCGATGATGACTTCAATTGTTTTTCATGATTTGTTTAATATAGTTGATATGTTTTTTGTTGGAAAACTTGGTCCTGAAGCTGTGGCAGCAGTTAGTATGTGCGGCTTGCTTATTCATATGATTATTATTGCAGCAGTTGGGATTGCCACTGGAACTGTAGCAATGGTAGCTGTATATATGGGTGCAAAAGAACAAAACAAAGCTGAAAATGTTGTTGTCCAAGCAATTTTTATGGGGATTTTTATTTCAATTATAATTACTATTTTGGGTTATTTATTTGCAGAACCAATTTTAAAATTACTCGGTGCTGGTAGAGATGTCTTACCTATGGGCATTAAATACATAAGAATTTCATCTGTCGGAGCTATTTTTATATTGTTAACAATAATATTGAGTGCTGCTTTACGAGGTGCTGGGGATGCAATTACACCAATGCGAATACTGATTTTTTCAACAATAATAAATATTGTTCTGGATCCGCTATTAATTTTTGGAGTTTGGAAATTTCCAAGACTTGAGGTGGCAGGTTCAGCACTTGCCACTGTTATTGCCAGAGCTATTAGTGTCTTACTTTTATTAAAAGTTTTTTTTGGAGGACATTCATATTTTCATATTAAGTTGGATAGGTTCATCATTGACATTAATATTATTTGGAAAATGTTTAAAATTGGGATATTTGGTTCTTTACAGATGCTAATTAGAAATATTTCAAATTTGGTGATAATGAAAATTGTTTCATTGTATGGCACATTTGCAGTTGCAGCTTTTGGCATTAATATTCGCTTGATAATGCTTATACAAATGTTTGGAGTTGGCATCGGGAATGCTTCTGCTACTCTGGTTGGTCAAAATCTTGGTGCAGGAAAACCAGATAGAGCAGAAAAATCTGCATTAATGGCAGCTGGATTCTATGAATTAATTATTATTTTTGTCAGTAGTATATTCTTCATCTTTCCTAAGGAAATTATAGGGGTATTTAATAACCATCCCCAAGTTATTCAGATAGGTTCAATATGCTTAAGAATATTATTGTCCAGTTTTGTATTCGTTGCTTTATCAATCGTATTAGGAAAATCCATGAGTGGGGCCGGTTATACAATGATACCGATGATCGTTACAGCTATAGCACTTATAGGTTTAAGAATACCATTGTCATTTACCCTATCCCAATATACTGACCTTGAAGTAACTGGTATCTGGATTGCTATTGCTGTTTCAAATGTAATATTGGGAATTCTAATGACAATTACTTTGAAGAAAGGTAAATGGAAAGCAGTGAAATATTAAGATTAAATATTTGGGTTTGAAGTATTTTTTAATTTTCTAAAATTATTGACATAATATTTTTAAAATAACATATAAAAAAAATATGCCGATTGATAAAATCAATGAAGGAGGTAACATGAAAAGGCATTATCTCTTAATTAGTTTGCTTTTGTTAATCATTATTTTGGGATGTGCAAAAGCCGGGAAGAAGGTTTTGCTCGTCTTTAGTTATCATCCAAAATTTTCCTGGGTAATTGAAGAGACCATAGGCGTTGAAGATGTATTTAAGGATAAAGGAATTACGATTGAGAAATTTTACCTGGATACGAAAAGGCATACAGATTCTGAGTGGATGAAAAATATAGCAGATGAAGCTGTTAAGAAAATAGATGAGTTTAAACCTGATGTTGTAATTGTATTTGATGATAATGCATGCGAACTTGTTGCAAAGAAATATATTGGAAAGAAACTCCCATTTGTTTTCTGTGGCATGAATGCTGAACCCGATGTTTATGGATTTCCTGCTGAAAATATTACGGGTGTACTTGAAAGACATCATATAAAAGAATCTATTGATCTTCTTAAGAAGCTTGTACCAGATATCAAAAAATATGCAATAATAACTGATGCAAGTCATACTTCAAAGGTTTTTGTGAATGGGATAAATGGTATGGAATACCCAATTGAATTTTGTGAATCTTATACAATTAATGATTTTGATGATTGGAAGGAAAAAGTAAATGAGCTCCAAACTAAAGTTGATGCAATTGGATTATTCGTTTATCACACCATAAAAAAGAAGGGTGAAGAACTAAGTCTACCTCCTGAAGAGGTATTAAAATGGACATTAAAGAGTAATAAACTTCCTGAGTTTGCAATCCTTGATTTCACAATTAGAGATGGTGCTTTGTGTGGTGTAACCCTTTCTGGAAGTGAGCAAGGAAAAACAGCCGCAGAAATTACCTTAGTGATATTAGATGGGGAAAAACCTTCAGATATTCCAATCAAATGTCCTGAAAAGGGAAATCCAATTATAAATGAAAAACGAGCAAAAGAATTGAATATAAAAATTCCAGAAGATATTCTTGACAAAGTAGAAATAGTTAATTAGTAAATTTTTATATTAATTTATGCCTATCCCTAAACAAAAATCCTGTTATCCTGATATATCGGGAGGCAATGGTTAATTTCTGAAAGTAAACCAATGAATGACATAAAAAAAGAAGAGCAACGAATCGCAAGCATTACAGTAATTGCTAAGATTGAATACCTTCCTGCTGTAATAGATTTCGTGCGATATATCTCATCTAAACTTGGCTTAGATGATAAAGATGTAAAGCGACTTGAGCTTGTAGTCGAAGAAGCCTGTCTAAATGTAATTGAGCATGCTTTTGACTCTGATGAAGTTGGCACATTTGATGTCATAATACTGAGAAAACCAGGTAAGATTGTTGTGGCAGTTGAAGATCAGGGTTTACCGTTTGATTTCAAAAAGTTTAAAACAGGAAAAGAGTCTGGACTTGGAATGGTATTGATGAGAGCTTTTGCTGATGAGATTCATTTCATCAATTTAGGTCACCGTGGAAAAAGAGTCGAACTTATCAAACTCCTTCCATACAAAGATGTTGAAGCTTATATTTCTGAAGAGGAGAAGGGAAAAGTCATCTCTTTGCCACCTGTCCCTAAGGATATACCTCTTAACATAAGATTGATGACACAAGATGACTCAGTGAGCATGTCAAGATGCATATATCGTTCATATGGTTATTCATATGGCTGGGATTTTATTTATTATCCTGAAAGGGTTAAAGAACTTTTACAAAGTGGCCTGCTGACTTCGTGTATTGCATTGAATCCAGGAGAGGAAATCGTTGGACATTTTGCAATGATGGTTGACCATAAGGATTCCCAGGTCGGAGAAACAGGCATGGCAGTTGTTGACCCTCGTTATAGAGGACGCGGGCTTTTCAAACAGATGAAAGAGTTTATGGTAAAATATGCACAAGAAAGAGGAATGTTTGGGATTTATAGTGAGGCTGTGGCAGTTCATCCCTATTCACAGAAAGGAAATATATCTATCGGTGCTCATGAAACAGGACTCCTTTTGGGTCTCGTACCTGCAACAATGTTTTTTAAAAAGATTCAAAAAGAACATAAAAAAAAGCGACAATCAGCAGTACTTTTCTATCTCAAGGTAAAAGATAGTTCTATCCAGGATGTTTATCCCCCATTTCATCACTCTTCTATGATACGCAGTATTTATGAAAAAAATAATCTGAAACGAAATATTAGAGATGCTTCAGAACTTATTGAGCATACTGAATTACCACAAAATGCACAAATTGATGTGAAAGTCCACACTGACCAAAATAGTGCATTTATGCGGATAACCCAATATGGTAAGGATATTGAAGATTTAGCACGATTCCGTTTAAAGGAACTTTGCCTTCGCCGTATTGATTGCATTTATATGGATTTACCACTTACTCATCCTGCTACACAGAAATTTTGTGCATCATTGGAAATGCTTGGGTTCTTTTTTGGAGGAGTTATACCTGAAATGTTTAACGGTGATGTGCTTCGTTTACAATATCTTAATAATGTAGATATTGACCTCAATAGTATTGTTGTTGTTTCAGATTTTGGAAAAGAGTTGTTTGATTATATAACACTTGTTAGAAGTGATTAAAAATGAAAGGAGTATTATGTTTGATAAATTAAAAGTAATTCTTAATAAGACAGATGCGGATTATGCTGATATCCGTTATGAGCTTAAAAATGAAACTATTATCACATTTAATGGGAAAGAATTATCAAGAATTGGCTCTAACTCAACAGATGGATATGTTATTAGAGTTTTAAAGGATGGAGGCGTGTCATCTGTTTCTTTTACAAAAGAAACCGATGCAGAGAAGGCAATCCGAACAGCTTCTGAAAATGCAAAATTGATAGCAAAAAACATTGAAAAACCAATTAAGTTTGCTGAGATAGAAGTCATAAAAGATACATTTACTCCCAAACTGAAAGAAGACCCGAGGAAAGTTTCTATGGCGGAAAAGCTCGAACTGGTGCGAAAGTATAATGATATTCCCTTAAACCATGAAAATATTATTATGACAAATATCTTTTATGGTGACTTGATCAGGGAAAAATATTTTCTTACCACAGAAGGAACTGAAATTAAGGAAACTCTTATTACAACGAGATTGGGAGGGTTAATTACAAGCAAGGATGGAAATTTGATTCAGAATGTAAGAGTCAGTTCTGGAGGAAGTAATGGATTTTCAAATGTAAGAAACCAGGAAGAGAACTTTGAAGAACGAACTGCTATTGCACTCGACCTTTTAAAAGCAAAACCTGTTAAAGCAGGTGTTTATAACTGTATTATAAATCCTGACTTGGCAGGTGTATTTGCACACGAAGCTTTCGGGCATTTTTCCGAAGCGGATATTATAGAAACACTTCCAGCAATGCGTGAAAAGATGAAAATAGGAAGTAAACTCGGAAGCGATGTGTTAAATATAATTGATAATGCTACACTTCCCGATCAGCTTGGATTTTACAAATATGATGATGAAGGTGTAGCAGTTCGCTCAACGGAACTAATGAAAAACGGTGTTTTAACTGGCAGACTGCATTCTCGCAGAACTGCTCATGAATTTGACGAACCGATCTCAGGACACTGTGTTGCAGAAGATTATCGTTTTGCACCAATTATTAGAATGGGAACTATCTTCATTAAACCAGGCACACTCAATTTTGAAGAATTAATAAGAATGCTTGGTGATGGTTTATATATATTGGATGCAAAAGGTGGACAGACCGCTGGTGAGAATTTTACATTCGGTGCTCAATATGGTTATATTATAAAGGATGGAAAAATTGGTGAGGTGATCCGTGATATAAATATTTCCGGCAATTTATATCAAACATTAAAAGATATTACAGCAGTCGGAGATGACTTTGTTTTAACCAAAACAGGAGGTTGTGGTAAGGGTCAGACAAATATCCGTTCTTGTCACGGTGCACCACATATATTAGTTAATAATCTTGTTTTAGGAGGTATCTAATGGAAAAAATACTTGAAATGGCAATGAAAGTTTGTGATAATGCAGAAGTATATTCCTTTGAACCCAAAAATATTTCAGTTTCATTTGAGAATGCCAAACTTCATGATATAGAAAGTAAGTTTCAGGCAGGAGTCTGCCTCAGGATTATTAAAGATGGGAAACTTGGTTTTGCTTACACAAGAAATCTCATAAACAGAGATGAGCTTCTTAAGAATGCTCTTGATTCTTTAGATGGTAAAGTAAAAGCAGAATATGATTTCCCATTTACAAAAGATATTGCTCAACTTGATACTTATACTCCTTCTATTGAAAAAATATCTGGAACTGAAATGGTTGAAGAATGTAATAGAATTTGTGACCTTTTAAAGGTTGAGACTGATGGTGAAATTACTGTAGGGTCGGAAAAGGAAATAGTTGAAATTCGTATTATTAATAGCACAGGGACGGACATTTCAGCCCAAAGTAGTGGTTATATTATATGGGCAAGTTTAATTTTTCCAGGTGGAGCTTCGGGTATTACACGAATTTTTCAAAATAAGACATTTGAGAAGATTCCGGATGTGATAGTGAATGATATGATAAATCTATATATATCGTCGACCAAAGTTATAGAACCCAAAGGTGGGAAAATGAAAGTTCTATTCATGCCCCAAAGTATGATTACACTCACCTGGAGAATTTTAAGCGGAACAAATTCTAAGAGTATTTATGAAAAAATCTCACCTATAGCTAATAAAATCGGAGATGAAATATTTAGTGAGAAAATTACAGTTTACGACGATCCCTTGAATGACAAATATCCCTGGGCACGTGCCTTTGACGATGAAGGTGTTGAATGTAAGCCATTAACCATTTTCAATAAAGGAGTATTAAAAAGCTTTTACTATGATTTGAATTATGCTAAAAAGTTGAATGAACAATCAACAGGACATGGATATAGAACTTCAATGTGGGGAGGTGATACAATTTCCATAAAACCCCATCCCACTCTTGATCATCTGAAAATACAACCTGGCAATAAATCGTTTACAGAAATTGTAAGATCAATGGATAGAGGATTGATACTACAAGGAGCAATGGGAGCTCACAGTGGCAACATTCCTAATGGTGATTACTCGGTTGGTGTAAGTCCCGGATTGTATGTTGAAAATGGTGAAATTGTAGGTAGGGTAAAAGATGCAATGGTAGCAGGTAATATCTATGAGACATTAAAACATGTAATAGATATTGAAGATACTCTACATGTTTGCTGGAGTGGAATGATGCCTGCAATTTTATGTGATAATGTTAGCGTTGCCACAAAAAGTTAAATTATTGAGGCCACTATAAAAAGTCAAATTTGTGGAATAAGAAACCGTTCAGGCTACGGCGCCCAGACGAGTGAAACGGTTATTAGTAAGGGGGATTTTAGTAACCCACAACTTAAGTTGTGGGTTGCTCCTAACTTAGAAAATATTAACTGTTTCAATCCCCAATTTAATTGGGGATTATCTAATTTAGAAGAAATATCAGAATATTTCACCTTTAATACCTTTTTATAGTAAACTCATAAATAAAAACAAAATATTCGATGAATTTATTGAAAAGACTATTTATTCTTATATTAATCCTTTTTCTCTCTTGTGTTGATACTACTCATTTGAAGTCACAAAAATCTATTTCTGAAAATGAATTAAAATTTACTATTGAACCACCTATTGCAAAAATTATACCCGATACATTACAGATTCATGGGGTAGAACTCATTGATAATTATCAATGGTTAAAAGATAAAACAAGAACAAATCCAGAAGTTATCGATTATATCAATGCGGAAAATGAATACACTAAGAAAATGCTTAAACATACTGAGAAGTTACGGGAAACATTGTTTAATGAGATAGTGAGTAGAATTAAAGAAACTGATTTAAGTGTTCCAGTGAAAATTGATGATTACTATTATTATACAAAAAGAGAAAAAGGAAAACAATATTGGGTATATTGTCGTAAAAAAGGAAACCTTAAAGCAGAAGAAGAAATTGTTCTTGATGCAAATGAACTTGCACTCGGATATGATTACTTCTATATTGATGAACTAAAGATGAGTCCGAATCATGAATATATAGCTTATTCTGTTGATACAACTGGTGCTGAATTGAATACTCTGCATATAAAAGATTTAAAAACAGGTGAGATGTTTGAGGATACTGCTTGTCCCGTCTGTAATGTTGTATGGGCAAATGATAATAAAACTTTATTTTATACAACAGAAAATGAATCAGGAAGAAGTGATAAATTATATCGTCATGTTTTGGGAACTGATACAAAAAGCGATAAGTTGATTTATCAAGAAAATGATAGAGCTTTTTATATATGGATATATAAATCGAGAAGTAGAGAATATTTAATATTAACATCTGGCAGTGAAACAACTTATGAAATCCGATGTTTGAATGCTGATGATCCGCCAGCTGGCGGAGAATTTACGATTGTTCAACCCCGCGAACAAGGTCACAGATATTATATCTGCCCCCATATTAATGAATTTTTTATCGTATCTAATGATGATGCAAAAAATTATAAGGTAATGGTAACTTCCACTGAAAATCCTTCAAAAGAGAATTGGAAAGAATTTATAGCACCTCGGGATTCTGTTTCTATTGATATTGATGTATTTAAAGATTATATGGTAATTTATGAACGAGAAAATGCATTAGAAAAAATTAGAATATTAGATTTGAATACAAGAGAAGAACATTATGTAGATTTTCCTGAACCAATTTATACTATTTATTCTGGTAGAAATCCAAACTTTGATACAAAAATATTTAGATTTACTTATGAATCTATGGTTACGCCTTATTCTGTTTATGACTATAATATGGAAACCAGAGAAAAGGAATTAAAAAAACACCAGGAAATTCTTGGCGGATATGATGCATCCCAGTATAAAT
>JAGMCF010000120.1 GCA_023129415.1 Candidatus Cloacimonadota bacterium | reverse complement strand
AAATTAATTTTCAACAGTTTTATGAAGATTTCAGGGATTGGTGTGAAATTGTGGAATATAAGGTATCTGATGAATACAAAGGAGTAAATGTATTGGGTGCCTGGGAAAGCATAAATCACAAAGCAAAATATGCTTTCATATTAGGTATGGCTGAGGAAATATTTCCGGGAGGTTTAAAAAGGAATTTCCTTGTTCCAAAATTAGACATTGATAGAAGAACATTAAAACAAAAACTATTTACACATTGGCAGGAGAATTATGATGAAATAACTTTCCTTTATCCAGAAAAAGATGAGGATGGTAATCAATTGCAAAAATCCGCTTTTCTGAAAAGCGTTCCAGAAATTGAAATTGATAGAAAAGTGAAAATTATCAGTAGAAAAGAATATTTTCAGGGTTTGATCAAACATAATAAAAAATGTATTTTTCAGAATAATCCAATATTAGAAAATATCTCAACAAGAGCATTTCAGATTGAGAATAAAACATTGTCAATTTTTGAGGGCAAGATAGATAACTTCAAAGAGCAAATAGACCATTATAATGCAAGTGAGCTCAATCTATTAGCACGATGCCCGATGAAATACCTTTTCCAGAACATCCTTTCTCTTACAGAATTGAAAAAAATTGGTATTGAATTTGAAAGACGAGATTGGGGTATTTTCGTCCACAAAGTTCTTGAAGATTTTGGAAAAGATGGTGGATTTGAAAAAAATCTGCAACAAGCATTTACATTTCTGAAACAAAAAGCTGATATCCAAATCGATGCTCTCCATTATGATATGAATAATTTGCTCATAAGAAAAGAGTATGAAAAGTATATATCTGGATTGGATGGTAACAACCAGAATGGTATCTTACGAAATTTCTTGGAAGTGGATTTTTCAACATATCAGGAATTCCGTCCAATTGAATTTGAGAAGTCTTTTGGCATAGATGATGATAATTTTTTAATTCTTGATTGTAATAATAAAAAAATTTATATTAGTGGCAGAATTGATAGGATTGATAAATCAAATAAAAATGAATTCCCTGCAGGGAATAAATATATTATTTATGATTATAAGACTGGGAAAGATACATTTAATCAAATAAAAGAGAATATTGAATATCAACTTCCAATTTATTATCTGAAATGTAAAGATGAATTTGCAAATGGAGTTGTAATTTGTGCTTTCTGGAATCTAATTGATGGAAAACCATCTGCTTTTCTGGGAGATATTTCTGAAATAGACACAAAAAGTCGGAAGAGAAATATATTGATTGTTGATAAATCCTCAATTATCCCCGTCCCATCCCCGATTAGATCGGGGACCGCGGGGATAATCGGGGAGAGGACTGATAAAAATGAAATTTCTATCAATAATATTATTTCGGCAATAAAGGAATTAGATAGGAAGGTAAATTCCGGCGAGTTTCATTATACATTATTAGAACGAGATAAAGCACGTTGTAATTATTGTGAGTTTAGGAGGATTTGTAGGTATGATGAGGGGAGGGTGGGAAAAATAAAATCTCTATTTAAATAGTCTAAAACTTCTTATAAACATTTCTTCACACGAACCGAGTTACAAGCGGGAACTTGCGTTAAGTATAGTTATTCCAATAATTTTTCCTTTTTCGTATCTTACTATTATATCATCATCAGTAAGCTCAGAATCATCAGCATGACTTGGCTTTTTGAAGTTAATATACAAAACATCAGCCCCTTTATCGTATGTTGTCCAAATCCTTGAATATGGTATACTTAAAACCTGTGGTACAAATCTCAATATATTCTTTATATTTATTTCTTCCATATCCTAACCTATATAAACTGAAAATCACAAATATCAAATATCAAATATCAAATAAATTCCAAATCAAAATTTTATAAATTCCATCCCAACTTGTCGGGATTGTTCATTGTATATTGATTCATTGGTATTTATTTGTATTTTGTCCCCGATTTAATCGGGGATTGTTATTTAGAATTTTTTACCAAAAATTATAGATCTGAATGTCCAGAAGGACACAAATTTTATTTATCAAAGAATATTAATCTTTTCAATACACCTTCACAAATATCTCTTCTTTTAAATCCTGCAGCCATTTTTCTACAGCATTTTGTCGTTTCTGTTCTAAAGTTAAATTTTCTATCTGTTGAGAAATCTCATCATATTCATAAGATCTTGGTTCAACATATCCAAAATTTTTAAAGATATAATAACTTCCATCAATTTCAACAACTTCTGAATATTCGTTCTCTTTCAGGTCTTTTATCACATCTCCGAAAGAAGGTATCCTTTCTAACTGATTAACTGGATATTCCTGAACAATTTTAAATTCTTCTTCAGCTCCTGTTGTATCTGTATATTGTTCAGCAAGTTCAATAAAATCTGCACCATTTTTTAGCTCTTGGTATATATCAATTATTTTTTGTTCAGCATCTGTTATATCTTGTTCAGTAATATTCACGCTAACTAAAATATGACGAGCTTTTACTTCACCATCTCTTTTATCATCTACACGAATTATATGATAGCCAAATTCAGTTTTTATAGGCTCACTAATCTCACCAATATTTAATGAAAATGCAGCTTCTTCAAAAGGTTTAACCATCTGTCCACGAGAAAAGTACCCTAAATCTCCCCCATCTTTACTACTAGGGCAATCAGAATGTTCTTTTGCCAGTTCTTCAAAATCAGCATTCATATCTAATTCTGATTTGATGTCTTGTATTTTTCGTAAAGCTTCATCCAAACTTTTTTTGCTTACTTTTGATTGGATAATAATCTGCCCAATTTCAACCATTTTGGGTCGTTGAGGAAAACTATCAACATGTGTTTCATAAAAATTTCTCTTCTCGTATTCTGAAATAGAAACTTTTGAAAAAACCTCTTGAGTTAATACAGTTTCTTTAATAATCTGTTTTGATATTTCTTGTCTGTATTGTTCTTTGAGTTTATCAATTGTTAAACCTTCATTTTGTAAAGCTAAATTAAATTGTTGTGGAGAATCGAATTGAGATTGAAGATTACTAATTATCCGTTCTAATCGCATTTCTACTTCTGAATCCTTGACAACGATTTCCTCTTTTTTTGCTTTTTCTAAAATTAACTTTTCATCAATCAGCAATTGCAATATTTCATCTTCTGTTATATTAGAAGGTTGTTGAGATGTTGCTATCCATTCTTCATAAAATCTTTTCACTTCTGATTTTAAAATAATTTCATTTCGCACAACTGCAGCAATTCCATCTACTTCTTCTGCTAATAATGAAGCACAAAAAATCAAGAATATAATTGTAATAAAAACTTTTTTTCCCGACATATCAGGACTTTCACTTCGTTTAAACATTTTTCTCCTTTTATGTATTGGTTGAATTAGTTGAACTGATTAACTCATTTATTTGATTCAACTGATTAACCGATTTAACTATTTCAACTATTTCAACTAAAATATCTTCGCTTTATATTTTATTTTTAGACTATCAAGTGCATTATCCAAAAAAGAATTTCTTTTATTTTCAATCAAAACATTTTTCAATGAATCTTTGATGGTTTCAAATGGGATAGGCACATTCTTTTTTTGAGTATCTAACAACTGAACAATATTGAGGTTACCCTTATCCCTGATAATACGAATATTCCATTTTTTCATAACTGAAAGAAAATCCCAGAAAGCCTTACTAATATCCTTTCTTTCTACAAATCTTACAACATAATCTCTACCAAGATTTTTTGCAATAGTATAAAATGCTTCACCTTCATTAAACAACTTTATAGCAGAATCAGCAACAGTCCAATTATCAACTATAAATTTCTGGATTTTGAACGAGGTAACCTCTTTAGTGAATTGTGCTCTATTCAGGTTGTAATAGGTAAAAATTTCATCTTCGTTAACATCAATTGTATTTAATTCTTCAGCTAAAATTTTGTTTGCCAAAATGGTCTTTCTGCTGTATTCAATATTGAACTTTACATTTATTTCTTTGTCCAAACCTCTTTTCTCCGCTTCATGAGACAGAAGTGTAATTTCAATCCAATCTTTTATAATTTCATTCTTTTCATCAAGAGATATGTCAATCCACTCTTGCTCAGTAAATAGTGAACGAAATTCATCCTCATATAGCTTTTCTCCATTTACTTTTGCAATAATTCGACTTTCTTTTTTACTACATTGAGTAAATAAAAAAACTAAAAATAATAATACTAAAATTTTACAGATACTTTTCATATTTCTCAATTTCTATATTATAATCTTGTTTTACTTTTTCGAACCATCTCTTTTGTTTTTCTTTTACCAATTTTACATTTATTTCATATCTTACTTCTGATAAAGGTTTCAATTTTCCATCTTTATCAAACTCATCTTGATTGATTTGATAATAATCAATAATCTCCTCATCACTAACTTTAATTTCTGGGCTAACCACATTTTTAAAAACTTCACTAATAATAAAATCATCCCATTTATTTTCAAACTCCTGCTTTTGAACTTTCCACTGGGTTATAAATGAAGATGTGGTGTCATATTGTTCTTCAATGGCAGTATCTCGCAAAAATTCCTGTAAAGCAATTTGTTTTGCAATATCCTCAATATCTTTTAGTTCCATCTTGTCTATCTGTTCTTTTGTTAAGAAGCGGTCGAAATACTTTTTTACAGTCTCTTTATTTATTTGATAATTGTTATAAGTTGCAATTATTATTTCATTTTGGGGAAATGATTCATCAGACAGAAGAAATTCTTTTATGTTTATGTCATAATAAGTAATTCCTGATTTAAATTCATCAATATATTCTGCAAAAAATACACCCTCTTTTTGACTTCTTACTTCATTTTCAATATGTTCTTTCATTTCATTAAACTCTGGATCTTCATATCGTTTAATTATATAATATCCATAAGAGGATGCAATTGGTTTTGTATATTCACCAACTGAAAGGTCTATTGAATCTTTGGGAAACATTCTTTTTAAAGCCGTGTATTTCACAATTTCTGGTTCACTATAAGGTCCTCTATATATTTTATCCATAAATCTCTTTCTAACTGTTTCAAATTCTGCTCCAGATTCCAGTTTATCATATGCTTTATATATTTTTTTCTTTACTTTTGTAGTATCATTATCTTCCATTGGAATAAAAATTATCATTACTTTTATTAAAGAATTCTCGTTTATGTATTCTTTATAATTCTCATCAGAAATATGTACATTCTGTTTAGATTTTTCTTCAAACATAATTTTCAACAGCAATTCAGTTTTCATTTCATTTTTTTGCCAATCAAAGCTTTCTCTTATTTTAGGATCTTCAAAAAAGTTATTTTCCTCTGCATAGATTTTTAATATCTTCTTATCAATCATTTCTTGAAGCAAAAGGCGTTTATCTTCTTTAGATAATTTAGACCCAAACTGCTTTGTTTGTTCTTGAAAATCAGAAAAATATATGACCTCATCATTTATCAGTGCCAATACATTTTTTGAACTTGTTTTAATAAAATTA